>CABSMD010000026.1 GCA_902478725.1 uncultured Clostridia bacterium | reverse complement strand
GAATGCGGCGGGCAGGTTAGGAGCAGCCATGGAAAAGAATATTTTATTGAAGGTAAAGGGAACCCGGCTGGAAAACGGCGAGGATGAGTCGATCGAATTCGTTACCGAAGCCAAATTCCGGGGTGATAACGGAAAATACATGGTGGAATACAATGAATCGGAGTTGACCGGGATGGATGGAACGCACACAGTTATTACTCTGATGCCGGATGAGGTGTCCATTCTGCGGACTGGAAAAAATAACTCCCATCTCCATTTTGAAAAAGGAAGAAAGCATGTTACCATGTATGAAACCGAGTTCGGCACCATGTCGATGGGGGTTTTTTCGCGAAGGGTCAACGTCAATGTAGGTGACTCAGGCGGTGAGGTCGATTTTGACTATGCCTTGGAGATCAACAATATGCAGACCTCGGAAAATAATTTTTACATGGAAATATGGGAGGCTTAATGAATGGGTAATAGGATTCAAACCGCAAAGGAAGAAATTTTCGCGGTCATTACGGAAGGATTAAAGAAGGCTGGCCTGGACAAGCATGATGTGCCGGTAGAAATCGAACGGCCGAGAGAGGCCGGACATGGGGATTTCGCTTCCAATATTGCCATGCGTCTTGCCAAGCAGGCAAAAATGGCGCCGCGTGTATTGGCGCAGTCGTTGGCGGATCACTTTGTTCTGGACGGTACAAGCATTGACAGCGTTGCGATTGCCGGGCCGGGCTTTTTGAACTTTACCCTGCGGCGGGACTGGTTATACAACGTCCTTCGTGAGATACAGACGGAAGGAAACGACTATGGCAGGGTAGCGATCGGAGACGGCAAACGGGTAATGGTAGAATATATCTCCGCCAATCCGACCGGGCCGATGCATGTTGGAAATGCGCGCGGGGGTGCTGTGGGAGACTGCCTGGCCGGAATTTTGGATTTTGCAGGATTTGATGTGACCCGTGAATTTTATGTCAATGACTCCGGTAATCAGATAGAACGGTTCGGCCTGTCGCTGGAGGCACGATACTTAGAGCTTTTGGGGCATGATGTAGAGTTTCCCGAGGACGGCTACCACGGTGAGGATATTACCGAGCTAATGCGTTCTTACATTGCGCAGTTTGGGGACAAGCATGTAACCGAGGACAGCAAAACACGCCGCGCGGCTTTGGTTGCGTATGGGCTGGAGCAGAACATAAGGAACATGAAGGAGACCATGGAGCAGTTCGGTATCCGGTATGATGTGTGGTTTTCAGAGAGTGACCTGTATCAAACTGGTGAGGTGTCCCAGACAATTGAGCTTTTGACCCAAAAGGGGTACACCTATGAAAAGGATGGTGCGATTTGGTTCGCGGCGATGAAGTTCGGTGCGGAAAAGGATGAGGTTTTGGTTCGTTCCAATGGGATACCGACCTATTTTGCCGCCGATATTGCCTATCATCGAAACAAGTTTATTACACGCGGCTTCGATACCGTTATCGATGTATGGGGCGCCGACCATCATGGGCATACGGCGCGGATGAAGGGCGCGATGGATATTTTGGGGGTCAATCCCGACCGCCTGCAGTTTGTCTTAATCCAGCTCGTGCGCCTAATGCGCGCGGGTGAGGTGGTGCGGGTGTCCAAACGTACCGGTAAGGCGGTGACGCTGGATGAATTAATCCGTGACATCGGCAGCGATGCGGCAAGGTTCCTGTTCAACCTCCGCCAGCCGAGCAGCCATTTTGATATTGATTTGGATTTGGCGGTGGCGCAGACCAACGAAAATCCGGTTTATTATGTACAGTACGCCTATGCGCGTATTTGCAGCATCCTTCGTATGCTGGAGGCGGAAAAGATAACCGTACCTGATTTTTCGGATGTGGACTGTACGCGGTTGCAAACGCCGCAGGAGATCACTCTGCTGGAAAAACTGGCAGGGTTCCCGCAGGAAATCACAGATGCCGCCCTGCAATATGAGCCGTCCAAGATTACCCGCTACGCGGTAGATTTGGCGGGCGCTTTCCATACCTTCTATAATGCCGACCGGGTAAAAACGGACGATACAGAATTGATGAACGCGCGTCTGCTGTTGGTAGATTGTGTGAAGACGACCTTGAAAAACGCGCTTGACGTGCTTGGGGTGACAGCGCCTGAGCGAATGTGACAGCTTTTACAAAGGAGAATTACAGATGAAGAAAAGGATTATATCCTTGCTGCTGCTATTGCTGCTTGCGTTATCCTCTACCCCTGCATTTGCAGAAGAAGGGGCTGGCGATCCGGCACAGCAGGTTGAGCAGCAAGAGATTCAACAGCAAGTGGAGCCGAATGACGAAACGGTGCCTCAGGAGACGGAGCCACCGGCGCCCTCTTCCACTCCGCAAGAGGACGAGGAGTATCAGGAGCAGCTTGCCGAGGCCATGAACGAGTATTATAAGTATATCGTTGAGGTGATCGTCGAGAACTACCGCTTTGGTATTACCAAGGAAGAAATCTACGAGGCGGTTTTAAAGGAACTGATTGGTACAGACGAGGAGATGATGGAAAAAGCCATTGAGGCGATTTTTACCGTTTTGGACGAAAACAGCTCCTACTTACCAAACGATGTGAAGGATTCCTTTATGGAGGACTTAAATGCCAACACCAGTGGGGTTGGTATTGTAATCAGCAACATGGATGGCAAAATCGTTGTGAACGGGTTCACATCAGAAGACGCGCCTGCCAAGGTAGCGGGTGTCAAAAATGGCGACGTGCTTGTATCGGTGGACGGGCAAGACGTGACAGGTCTCTCCGCCACGGAATTGAGCGCTAATATGAAGGGCGCGGTCGGTTCCCGGGTCACGCTGGGGTTCCAGCGCGAGGGAGAGCCGGATATTTTATATTTTACCCTGACGCGGGTGGCGATCAAGCAATCCTTTGTTACCCGTCAATTTTTGCAGGGGGACATTATGTACTTAAAGCTTGCGTCCTTCAACCAGGGGTGCTATGAGGACATGAAAAAGGCATTGGAGGATGCGGACAAGCGCGGCACCAAAAAGATTTTGCTTGATTTGCGTTACAATTCCGGCGGGTATGCGGAGGAAGCACTGAAGATCGCCTCGCTGTTCCTTCCTAAGGACAGTGTAATCACTACCTTGTCCTATAAGGATGAGAAACGCAATGAGGTGATGAAATCAACCGCTGCGTTCAAAGAGAAAAAATATGAGATCGCGGTTCTGGTAAACGGTTACAGTGCCAGCGCGTCCGAGTTGCTGACCGGGGCGCTGCGCGACAATGAAGCGGGGTATGTGATTGGAACGCGCACCTACGGCAAAGGGACAGGGCAGGCGCTGCTCAGTATCGTGCCCTTTAATTCCATGGCGCGTTTGACCGTTTATCAGTATCTTACGCCCAATGGCGAGGTGATTCCGGCTAACGGCCTGTATCCGAACGAGGTGGTGAAAAATCGGCTGGAATTTGTCAACGAAAGCGACGTTTTCGAGCCCGTTACCTTTGAGCGTAAACTCTTTCTTGGCGACCGGGGCAAGGATGTGTTGGCGTATCGGCAGAGGCTTTCGCTTTTGAAATACTATGTGGGCGATGTAACAAACGAAGAGTTTGATCAGACGCTGTTTGACGCGGTAAGCCAGTTCCAGGCGGACAGCGGCCTGCATTCCTACGGCGTGCTGGATACGGCGACCGAGCTTGCCATCTACACGGCGGTGAACTCCATGAAGGTCGAGATAGACGTGCAGTTTGAAAGGGGCTACGAATATCTCAAAGCGATAAAAAACTAAATCAATGATAGAACAATGCCACGCGCTCTTTCCCGTTTTAAAAGAGAACGTGGCATTGTTTGTCACCGCCTGCTATTTGCCCCTTTTTTTCGTTGCCGCTATGTAGGCCATAAGCGTTAAGAGAACCATAGCAAATGACATTATATCAGTGAATGAAAACATAGAATCACCTCCTTTTCCATATTTTTCTCTATTATAATATAATTTCTTGAATTTGTAAATGATATTCTCAATTACATTAAAATTATTTTTTATTTCTTGCCTTTTTGCTTATTTTATGCTATAATAAAAATGTCAGAAAATTTTTCTGTGGATTGAAAAAATGTCATTGACAATTAGTTACCAAAAAATGGAAATGAAGAATGGGCTGTCACTTTAAATGTGACAGCCCATCTTCATTCCTGCTTTATATTTTTCTATCTTTTTTCAAGACCACGACATTCCATGAATGCCTCTGAAGTATCATCTCCAGCCTTCCGTCTTTACACGTTCCGGCCGGTACGGCGGTCGGCACCACACGGTTTGGACATGTTTCGGTATTGGCGGCCTTCACGTCCATGTGGTTTAAAACAATATGCGATTGCTGCTGATATCCCTCCCACTCAGGTGCGGAACAGGATAGTAGGATATCCTCATCTACATCCCGGTTGACGGCAAAGATGGTTAAAGAATCCTGCTCTTCGTTTTCTACGACGGCACAATCAACACAGTTGACAGCGCCGAATTTATCTGTTGTGTACTGTGGCGACATGAGGGTGGGGGATAGCGCCCTCCCCCTGCCGAACCTACTGGCATGGAAATATGGATAAAAGATGGTTTGCCGCCAACATCCTGTATCCGATGTCATGATCGGCGCGATGACGTTGACCAGCTGCGCCAGACAGGCAATCTTCACCCGGTCGCTGTGGTTGATTAACTGAATGAGGATACAGCCGACCAGCAGCGCGTCCTCCAGAGTGTACGCCTCCTCCAGCAGTGCGGGCGCCTCGGCCCATCTTTTACTCCCACCCGAATCGTTGCCGTGATTCCAGACATTCCATTCGTCAAAGCTTAAATAAATATCCTTTTTCCCCTTCCTTTTCATTTTGACTAAATCACAGATGGTGGAAATGGTGTCAATCATCTCACCCATGCCGGTGCTCTCGGCCAAAAACTCGGCAGTAGATCCGTTTTGGGATAACTGATAATATTGGTGCAGAGATATGTAGTCGATGTTGTCATAGCATTCCGTGAGTACCGTCGTTTCCCATTCGCCAAAGGTCGGCATGGAACAACCAGAGCTGCCGCACGCAACCAGTTCGATGGAGGGGTCAACCCACTTCATGACCTTTGCGGTCTCATTTGCCAATCGTGCATACTCATAGGCGGTTTTGTGGCCGATCTGCCAGCCTCCGTCCATCTCGTTACCCAGACACCACAGCTTGATATCGTGCGGCTTTTCGTACCCGTGTTGCCGTCTCAAATCGCTCCAATAGGTTCCTTGCTCAAAGTTACAGTATTCCACGAGTTCTTTCGCTTCAGTGATTCCCTTGGTGCCGAGGTTGACTGCCATCATCGGCGAGGTTCCGGCCTCTTTGCACCAATCCACGAACTCGTTCAACCCAAACTGATTGGATTCGATGGAGAACCAGGCGAGGTCCAGCTGCTGCGGCCTGCTGTTTTTATCGCCAATCCCATTCTTCCAGTCATAGCCGGAGACAAAGTTACCACCCGGATAACGCACTGTCGGGACGTTCAGCTCCTGAACCAGTGAGAGTACATCTTTGCGAAATCCATTTTCATCAGACAGAGGATTCTGCGGCTGATAAATCCCCTGATACACCGCCCGCCCCAGATGCTCAATAAAAGAACCATAAATCCGATCGTCAATGTCAGAAATAACCGAATCTTTTGAAAGCTTGAGTGTGGCTTTTTTCATAACTGCACCGCCTTTATTTATATATTATTGAAGTGTTCTGTCGAAATCGGGGTATAAGCCGGCTGGTGATATAGGCTCGCCGGCCGCATACAGGTGGGAGGTGTCGCCGACCTGCATACAGCGAAACAGGGTGCTTCCTGTTCTGTCACGCTCCGATACCAATGTGGTGACCGAGGATGCGGGCATAAAAAAGCTATGCCACAGGATTATGGGGGATATATGCGATAGGTAGGAAACGATGGTCATCCCCAGTGCGAAATGGCAGAATAACGCGATCGTTACCTCCTTATCTGTTTCACAGCGGTACAGATAACCGTCTCTTTGATATCCGTATCCGTTCAGCAGGGCGTCGATACCGGATGTTATCTCACAAAAGGTCTCGCGCATTCCGCCGCCTTGCATAAGCGGGTGCTCCAGCCAGCTCTCATATTCGTAAAATGCAGGCGACTTTGCCCAATAGTTTGGCGGAAGATCCCAGGGAATTCGGCCTTTATCCTGCCATGGCAGGGTCACTTGACCGGGAAACTCACGCAGCCACGGCAAAATTTTGGCCGCTTTCCCGTATTTGTCCAGCGTCGCTTTTGCGGTATCTTTAGCGCGTCCTAATGGGGAGCAGTAAAAATCGTCGATCTCCATCTTGACAAGCCTGTCGGAGAGCAGGCTTGCCTCGTCCCAGCCCTTTGACGTGAGGGAATCAATGGAATAGTCCGGCTCTCCGTGCCGGATAATCAGAATTTTCATAAAACGCCTGCTTCCTTTCCTGTTAAATAGTCGAACAGCTTTTTAATATATTCCAGTTTATAGCCTCTGACCTTGAGCGGACACCGCCGTTCTCCCGGAATTTCCAGATTGAACAGCCCGTTGTATCCAATCTCCTGTAAGGCCCGAACCACCTGCTCGATATCCACCGTCCCCCGGCCGTAGGGGATCATATGCTGGTCGGTTTCTCCCTCGTTGTCTGCTATATGCAGGGCCTTGAGGTGGTGGCCTGCCTTTTTAATAAAAGCTTCCTGGTCGGGATATTTGCTCAGGTGCAAATGCCCCGTGTCCAAACAAATCCCCAGATTTTCGCTCCCAACCTGATGGATGATCCACAAAAGGTCATCTGCGTTTTGGACAAAACCCGGCAGGTTTTCCAGACAGATCACCAACTCACGCCCTTTTATGTAATCGGTCAGCTCCCGTAGTACGGGAAGATTTGCCGCCATCCTTTCCTCATAAGTCAATGTATTGTTTTCGCGAAGATCGTCACAATGAAGCACGGCTCGTTTGATCCCGACCGCTTCAAACAAGTCAAGCCAGCTTTTTAAGGTAGCAGCAGCTTCCTTGTCACACAGTCTGCATTGCAGCCATAGATGCCCTTGCGGAAATACAACGTGGTGCGCCTGAGCAAATTTGTGAAATGCAGCTCCAACAGACACGGGTTCTCCCCGTTCGAGCAGCTTCGCTGCGTGCTCGTCCGAAAGCTCAGAATAGGATATCCCGTTCTTCTCCAGTTCCAATACCGCATCCTCCGGCGACAGATCAATATAATAGCTTGACCAAATACCCAATTGCATTCTTTTCGCCCCCTCTTTCATTTTCTTCATTATATTTAGAATGCTTAAAAAAGTCAATTGGATTTTGATTTTGTCTTATTGCAAAATCGTTATATAAAAACCGGCAGCTTTTATAAGCTGCCGGTTTTTTGTATTTGCTCAGTCGTCTCCGCGCAGGAGGTTTTCAGCGTAATCCATCAAACTTTCAATGGAATTGACATTGTCGGCGCGTTGGCTGATCTGTTCCCTAACGTAATCGGGTAGGGAAGAGTAGTAATCGCTTGCCTCGCTGTCAGCCTCCATCAGGGCATACAGGCTTTGATATTTTTTGGACATCGTCCATCCCTCCAATAGGTGAATTTTCTTATCAGGTTTAGTGTAAACACTACTCCTGATTTCATACATTACAATTCGTTTAAATTACAAAATAAGGATTGCTTATTTCTTTTGCTTTTGGTATACTGTAATCGTCTTTCGCGTTGAACAGGAATGGATAAGGATTGTTAATCAATCGAATTGGCTGGCAGAGGGGGTGTCGCTAATGCCGATGAAGGGAAAACAGAAAGTCAGGCGCGGCTTTGATTTTGTTCCTGGGTACATAGAGGTTTTTTTAGGGAACGGTAAGGAACGAATGGTGGCGGCGGTCAATTCAGATATGCAAAGGGACGGTCGTTATGGAGAAACCTGGTTGCTTGCCTTTCCAGACAGGCTAATGGTTTTGGACGGAAGCTGCCATAACGGAGAATGGGCAGAGCATGAGACCGCCGAATACCGATACGATGAGGTCAAGGAATTCCGCATCGAACAGTATGTCGCATCCGGTGCGTTGGTGGCGGAGTTTAGTTCTGGAGATTTTGAGCTGTGTGAATTTTCCAATACATATGCTAAAAAACTTGGACATTTGGCAAACCTGCTCAATAAGATGAAAGCCGGAAAAGAAATTACTGATGAGGATTTTCATTACCATGAAGAGGACGAGTTTTGCCCGAACTGCGGTACCCGTTACCGCGATGCACAGCGGCGGATCTGTCCGAAGTGTATGAACCGGAAAGCCCTTTTTATGAGAGTTCTGGGATATGCTCCAAAATACAAACTGGAGCTGTTTTTGATTTTTGTGACTATTTTGGGAAGCTCCGCGCTGAGCTTGATCCGGCCGCAGCTCAACAACCGTTTTCTGTTTGACGAGGTACTGAGCGCTTCGTCGCCCTATTATGGGAAAATTCTCTACCTAGTGCTTGCCATCTTATTGCTGGAAGCGATTTCCCTCCTGGTCAGTGTCGTCAACGGCCGGATGGGGGCAAAGCTCGCCGCACATATCATCTACGACATCAAGCTGGAACTGTTTTCAGCCATGCAGAAGCTTTCCTTAAGCTTTTACAACCGTAAGCAAACCGGGCATCTAATGACCCGGGTGAACAACGACGCACTCGACATCCAGTATTTTCTGAATGATGGAATTCCGCATTTTATTATCAATCTTATCAGCATAGTCGGTATTTTGGTTATCATGTTTTCGTACAGCCCGATTCTGGCGATTTCGGTGTTTATCCCGGTGCCCTTCATTATCTGCATCATCCGCAAGGTCATACCGCGTTTTAAGAAATATAAGTGGCGGGTATGGACCAAGAACAGCAGAATGAACTCGTTGCTGAACGATTCTTTAACGGGCATGCGGGTGGTTAAGGCCTTCGGCAAAGAACAAACGGAGGTAGAACGGTTTTCCGACATCAACGGGCAGCTCTATGACGCCAATATTGTATCCGGAAAAATAAACGCTCAGACCTTTCCGTTGCTTGGTTATTTGATGACGATCGGTGGTCTGTTCGTTTGGGGTATCGGCGGGTGGAATGTGGTCAACGGCAATATGTCGTTCGGTATCCTCATGACCTTCGTTTCCTATGTTACAATGATCTATGGCCCGCTTGATTTTATGGTGCGTATCTTTGACTGGTGGACCAATTGCATGAACTCGGCACAGCGGATTTTTGAAATCATCGACACGGTGCCCGAGGTCACCGAATCCCTGCATCCGGTTGCGATGGATCGGATTGAGGGTAAAATCGACATCAAGGATATTACATTTGAATATGAGCCGAACAAGCCGGTGTTGCATGGGATCAATCTGAATATCAAGGCGGGAGAAATGATCGGCCTGGTGGGCCATTCCGGTGCGGGAAAGTCGACAATAACCAATCTGATTACAAGGTTGTACGACGTTAACGAAGGAAGTATCGAGATCGATGGTGTGAATATTAAGGAGATAGCGCTTGACGATCTTCGTTCCCAAATCGGTATGGTATTGCAGGATACCTTTTTATTTTCTGGAACAATTGCCGAAAACATCGCCTATGCCCGTCCGGAGGCGGGGCGGGATGAAATTGTTGCAGCGGCTAAGCTCGCAAACGCTCATGACTTTATCATGAAGATGGCAGATGGATATGAAACTGTGATTGGACGGCGGCGCAACAGCCTGTCCGGTGGGGAAAAACAGCGTATTTCGATTGCCCGAGCAATCCTGGTCAATCCTAGGATATTAATTCTCGATGAGGCAACCGCTTCGGTGGACACTGAGACGGAGCGCATGATCCAGGAGGCGCTGGAACGGTTGGTCAGGGGAAGAACGACGATTGCGATTGCGCACAGACTGTCTACCCTGCGCAATGCCGACCGGATCGTGGTCGTTGACCATGGTACCATTGCCGAGGTGGGTACCCATGAAGAACTGGAACAAAAGCAGGGATTCTATTATGATATGTTACAGATGCAGAAAGAGGCACTGAAGATTCGGGGGGTGGAATGATGGATGCCAAACCAAGCATAGAGTTTGCCGATATCCCGGTCGTGGATGCTGCAAATGCTACATTTTACCGTACGGAAGGCGGCTTTTTGGGAATGCGCCGGGGGGATTATGATGGCCGGGTGGTTTTGCTGCGTGCGTTTCCGCTTACCATGGCGCAGCAATTTATTTCAGTTCGTGACCGCGAGCTTGACGAATTAGGTATTATCCTGGATATCGGCCAGTTTTTGGGCAGTCAGCGGGCGTTGTTGGAGGAGGAGCTGGACAGACGTTACTTTGTCCCGCGAGTTACGGGTGTAAAGTCGGTTAAGGAGGAATTCGGTTACCAGTATTGGGATGTGGATACCACTGCTGGACCGAGGGAATTTACCATGAATGATCTAAGCAGTAACCTGATTCCACTCAAAGAAAAGCAGGTGCTGTTGCTTGACATCGATGGGAACCGTTATCTCATTCCCGATCTTACCAAGCTGGAGGCAAAGGCGCTCAAATTTATTGATATTTGGCTGTAAGGAGGTGGTCGTATGCTTTTGAATTACGAACTGCCCGAACGGGAAGGATTGATGCTTCGCGGAAAGCTTTCCGGTGAGGAGGTATTGTTTTGTGTCCCCTATAACCTCAACGAGCGCGGAAGCTATGTTGACGGCTGGACGGTGATTACCAGAACGCGTGTTCTATTTCTTCAGGATGGTGAATTTTTGAGCCAGCACGCAATCGAGGAAGGGAATGTATATACAGCGGTCGACCAGCAGGCCAGCGGCAGGCTGGAATT
This sequence comes from uncultured Clostridia bacterium, assembly GCA_902478725.1. Classification (GTDB taxonomy): domain Bacteria; phylum Bacillota; class Clostridia; order HGM11514; family HGM11514; genus CABSMD01. The sequence goes on along the minus strand of CABSMD010000026.1, from coordinate 7,657 downwards.
TTGCAAGAGCGAGACGGATTATCCTCTTGTTTGCTATACCATGGAGCATGTGCCGCGATACGCTTACATTCAAAGGATTTTAAACGAGCTGGCTGCTGACCGTTATCCTAAGATCAAAAGCCTGGATGATGAAAAGAAATGCCCGAAATGCGGCAGGCCATATTTGCGGCGGACGAAATTTTGTCCCAATTGTACCAATAAGCTGTCATCCTTTAAGCGGCTTACGGTATTCGTCAAAAAAAGGTGGTACCTTTATGTAACCGTCATGCTTCTGTTTTGGGGCAATGCGGCGGTCATGCTGTTCCAGCCGATGGTGAACCGTGGTGTCATTGATAACGCGATTTTGCCGATGTCTGAGGGGAAAATTCCGGTCAGTATGAATACGATTCTTTTCTATATCCTATTGATCGCGGTCTGTAACATCGTTACCTCTGCTCTCAACATGGGACGGCAGTTTGTTACCGTAAAGGCCAGTGCCTCCATGGAACGGGATATCAAGGATATGGTCTATGGGAAGGTGCAGTCGCTCTCCATCGGCTATCTGGATACCCGCAAAACCGGGGACCTGATGAACCGGATCAATCGGGATTCCGGAGTGGTGAAGGGGTTTATGCAGAATGTATTTTCGCAGGCGGTTAACGAGGTGATTCTGCTCTTGGGCGTTATCATCATTTTGTTCGTTTACAACTGGAAGTTGGCGCTGCTTACGATTTTACCGGTCCCCCTTGTCATTCTGTTATGCTATCTATACAGGGAAAAGATGGATAAGATGTACCATGCCCAATGGGTTAAGATGGATAAGTTTACCTCTCTATTGAACGATATCTTAAACGGCATCCGGGTAGTTAAGGCATTCGGACAGGAAAAACGGGAGATTCAGCGGTTTCAGCAGGATGCTTATACAGTGCGGGAGATCACGGCAAAAAATGAGGCGTTTTTCTATACCCTGTCGCCCGTCATCAAATTTATGATCGGGTTCGGCAGCTTTCTGGTGCTGTTTTACGGGGGATCGCTGGTGCTGAACATGAAGCTTACCGTCGGGGAGCTTTGGCAGTTTTCGACCTATGCCTCCTACCTTTATAACCGGCTGGACTGGTTTACCATGCTGCCGCGTTCGATCAATGAGTCGACCACCTGCCTGCAGCGCATCTTTGCGCTGTTGGACGAGGATCCGGAGGTGGAGGATGCGGAAAATGCTGAGGAAAAGCAGATCAGAGGAGAGGTCGAGCTTGAGCATGTGACGTTTGGCTATCAATCCTATAAGCCGGTGCTCAAGGAGGTATCCTTAAAAATCAACCAGGGTGAGATGGTGGGATTGGTAGGGCATTCGGGCGCCGGAAAATCGACAGTCATAAACCTGATCATGCGCCTCTATGATGCGGATGAGGGCAGGATCAAGATAGATGGGGTGGATTTGCAAAACCTTTCGCAGGAGGCCTATAAAGCTAACATCGGTGTGGTGTTGCAGGAGACCTTCCTGTTTTCCGGATCAATTTTAGAAAATATCCGCTATGCCAAGCCGGACGCGACGGTGGAAGAGGTCATCCGGGCCGCTCGGGTTGCCAACGCCCATGATTTTATCATGCGCTTCCCCAATGGGTATGATACCCGCGTCGGGGAACGAGGACAGCGCCTCTCCGGCGGGGAACGACAGCGGATATCCATTGCGCGCGCGGTTTTAAACGATCCGAAAATCCTGATATTGGACGAAGCGACAGCCTCAGTGGATACCGAGACGGAGTATCTGATTCAGGAGGCGTTAGGCCGGCTGATTCAGAACCGTACAACCATAGCGATTGCGCACCGGCTCTCGACACTCAAGAATGCTAACCGGTTAGCTGTGTTCAAAGAAGGCGAGTTGATGGAGCTGGGGACGCACAATGAGTTGATTGCAAAGAAAGGAATCTATTATACCCTTGTGATGGCGCAGCGGAAGATGTCGGCGATCAAGGGCGTGTAAGATAGACAAAAATAGGTGGGATTATCAAAGGAAATGAGGAAAACGAGCATGGAATGGATAGCAGCAATAGTAGTGTTTATATTTGCCTTATCGGTTACAGGCTTTACGGTTCATGCCGACCGTCCAGGGGTGGTACAGCTGTTTGTCGCGCCGGACGGGAATGATGAAAGCGATGGTTCCATCACGGGACCGTTTGCTACACTGGAAAAAGCGCGCGATACGGTGCGGCTGCTGGGCAAGCCGGCGGTTGTAAATCTGCGCGCGGGTGTGTACCGTCTGTCAACATCCTTTTTGCTGGATGAACGGGATAAAGATACGGTTTACCGTGCTTACCGGCAGGAAGAGGTAATCCTGACCGAAGCGGTCGATATCAGTCTGGATCAGTTTCATCCGCTTGCGGATGAAACTTTGAAAAAACGCCTGTCCGACCCGGCCGTTGCAGAGCATGTGCTTGTGGCGGATTTAAAGGCGTTTGGCATCCGTGAGCTTGGAACGCTCAAGATTACCGGACAGGGAAATTTCTACCCGGACACTGGTTATCCACCGGTGCTCTATGCCGACCAGCAGAGGCTTACGCTTGCGCGGTATCCAAACGAGGGCTATCTGCCGATAGATGAGGTGATCGAGGAAGGAACCATATTGAAGTGGTCTGGTGAAGCCGATTCTCCGCCTGACCCCTCTGTGAAGCTGGAGGGTTTGTGTATCCGGGTCAAGGATACGCGGCTTGAAAACTGGAAACAGGCCGGTGATATTTGGGCATTTGGTTATTTTAAGCATGACTGGGCAGAGTCCAATCTTCCGGTTACGGTCAAAGATGACGGCGAGGTGGTTTCTTCCTTTCCCAGTATCTACGGGGTGGATCAGGGACAAAGATTGTACTTCTATAATCTTTTTGAGGAAATCGACCAGCCGGGAGAGTGGTATTTGGATAGGGAAACGGGCTTGCTGTATCTATATCCGCCGGAAAATGTCGAATCCGTCTCGTTCGTTGCTGATGAATATCCGTTTTTTGTTCTGGATGGTTCCAGCCGGATTACCATCAAGGGCCTCCGGTTTGAAAAGGGAATCGGTAATGGAATCAAAATCAGGCATGCACAGGAGGTTACGGTTGCCGACTGTATAGTCAGCCTGGTCAGCAATGACGCGCTCGTGATTGATAACAGTGTAGAGTGTGAGGCTGTCAACAATATAATCTGTGATGTTGGTGCTTCCGGTATTGTGATCTGCTGCGGCGACAGGAAAACGCTGACGTCGGGTGACACGCAGGCGGTTAACAACACCATAACGCGGTTTTCACAAATCCGTACTACTTATACGCCGGGGATCGACCTGCAAGGGGTGGGGAATATCGCCTCGCACAATCAAATCAGCGATGCGCCGCATTTTGCAATCCGTTTTGGCGGCAACGACCATACCATCGAGTATAACGATATCAGCAAGGTTTGCACTGACACGGTGGACTCCGGTGCGATCTATGCCGGGCGGGACTGGACCTGCCGCGGCAACCGGATACGCTACAATTACATCCACGATATGAAATTGCCGGAATGCAATACAGGCTTTAAGATTCACGCGGTTTATCTGGACGATATGTTTTCCAGTGCAGAGGTGTTTGGAAACGTATTTTATAAAATAGAATCGGTCGCATTGTTTGGTGGCGGGCGGAACAATGTGTTTTCAAACAATCTGATGATTGCGTGTAACATGCCGTTTAGGCAGGATGAACGCGGGCTTGAGGAATGGTATACTCCCAAGCGGCAGGAAACAAATTTTGCAAGCCTTGACCGGGTTCCTTACAAAGAGGGGATTTGGGCGCAGAAATATCCGGAACTGGTTTCCATTGTAGAGGACGAACCTCTGCTTCCCAAATACAATAAGATCACCAACAATGTCCTCTGCCAAACGCCGGATATGAATATCGCGCAGTCGGCAAAGGATACGGGAACGGTAAAAGACAACGTAAGAATCACCGATACCAAAAGTTTTGCGGATTATCAGAATCAGGACTTTACCGTATTGAATAATAGCGAGATAACCAGACTGTTGCCTGGATTTGAACCGATCCCATTTCGTGAAATCGGCCTACAGGAAATCGGGGATATGGAAAAACAAGCGGTCGTACTCTTACCCGGCTCCCCGCTTGCCATGGTGAAAGGGGAGGTCATGTGGCTTGACGCGGACAACCAAAAGGTGATACCGGTGGTGGAGCAGGACAGGACGCTGGTGCCTTTGCGTTTTATCGCCGAGGCCTTTGGCGCGGCGGTGGCTTGGGAGAACGATACGGTTTCGATTCGGCTTGCTGGCCGTGATATTACAATACGGCCCGGCTGTGATTATATGCAGGTAGACGGACATGATATCGCGCTGGATGTACCGGCAAAGATTATGCAGGAACGTACCTATGTTCCGCTTCGCGCCGTAGGCGAGGCGCTGAACAAGGAGGTTTTCTGGGACGATTCCGGCCTGATTGTTATCAGTGATGTTTCAGATCTGATTGACGAAGACGACCGGTTTACCATTGATGCGCTGACCAGAAGGGTTACTATGCAATAAATATAGATTAACAAAAGCAGTTAGGAGTTGACACAATGGCTAACAAGGATGATGTTTTTGCCAACATTGCCAAGCAGGGGATGGATTTTGAAGGGAAAGGATTGGTGGAACCCACTCCTGCGAAAATTTCCGCACCGGTTTTACAGACGCAAACGCACGATTTGACAGCGGTTTTTGAGCCTTCCGAGAAGCTTGACACGCCGGAAAAGCTAAAAAAAGAGCTGGCTGTAAAAAGGGATTGGGCAAAACCGTATCTGTGTGATTTTGCGCCGTCGATGCCGGATACCAGAAAGCGGTTGGAACTTACCGAGTTCGACTGGCGGTTGGAGACAAAGGAGGATGCGAGGAATTTTGAATCCGTCCTATCTGGCAAAGGTGACTGGGAGCGGGTTCAAATTCCGCATTACGGCGGCCCGGTTGGGATCGCAACTGCCTACTACCGAACCGAGTTCGACATAGAGGATGCAAAAGGGTATCCCTTCCTTTGTTTCCGAGGGGTAGACTATAAGGCGCATGTGTTTTTAAACGGCAGTTACATCGGTTCACATGAGGGCTTTTTTGCGCCGTTTTCCTTTGCCTGCGGCGATGCGCTGAGAGTTGGGAAAAATGTCCTGGTCGTTCAGGTAGAGAACGATTACAGCTTCGGCGGAGGTGGGGATAAGGTTTATGCGGCGACAGGGCTGGGCTTTGATGATCCGCAGCTTGGCTGGCACCATTGTCCGCCCGGCATGGGAATCTATCATGATGTTTTTCTCGAATTTCGCGAGGAGATACATATTACTGATGTCTACGTCCGTCCGCTTCCGGAGCAGGAGGAAGCGGAGGTGTGGGTGGAGCTGTTTTGCTGTAACAGGGGGCAGTTCGATGTCAGCCTGAATCTGTCATTGTATGGGCAGAACTTTCAAGAGGTGGTGTTTGAAAACCTGTGTGTCAGGCCAACCAGCATCATGCAGGTTGGGATGGGCGATTCTCTGACTGAGGCTAAGCGCCGTTCCGAGGGAAGTCTGCACAACGAAATTCCTCTCTTTATGCAGCGCGGTGTCAATTATATCAAAACCCACATTGCGGTCAAAGACTGCCGGATATGGGATTTGGACACGCCCTGGTTATATCAGATACAGGTTGCTTTAGACTATCAAGGAAAAATACTTGACAGACAAAAATGCCAATTTGGGATGCGTTCTTTCCAAATGCGTGAGCAGGATGGGAAGCAGGGCTGCCTGTTCTTAAACGGACGGCGTATCCGGCTGCGCGGGGCCAACACCATGGGGCACGAACAGCAGTGTGTGTTAAAAAAGGATTGGAATCAATTGCAGGATGATATCCTGTTGGCCAAAATTTGCAATATGAATTTCCTGCGGCTTACCCAGCGGCCGGTGCAGGATGAGATCTATCAATACTGTGACCAGCTTGGCCTGATGGTACAGACTGACCTGCCGTTGTTTGGTGCGCTGCGGCGTAACCAATTTTGCGAGGTGCTGCGTCAGGTGGAGGAGATGGAGAAGCTAGTGCGCTCCCATCCCTGCTGCGTAATTACATCTTATATCAATGAGCCCTTCCCCAATGCCAACAACCAGCCGCAGCGGTTTTTGACCCGGGAGGAGCTGCAGTCCTTCTTTGACTGTGCCGATCGGATCATTCACATGCATAATCCAGACAGGGTCATCAAGCATGTGGACGGCGATTATGACCCGCCCGGACCGAGCATACCGGACAATCATTGTTACTGCGGCTGGTATAACGGGCATGGGCTGGACATCGGTAAGCTTCATAAGGGCTATTGGCTGCCGGTGCGCAAGGGCTGGTACCACGGCTGCGGCGAGTACGGTGCGGAGGGGTTGGACCCATTAAATGTTATGGAACGCTATCCCTCCTCCTGGCTGCCTTCTTCGCCGGAGGAGGAGAAGAACTGGTCTCCTAACAGTATCATTTCTGCCCAGACCGGCAGATTTCATTACTTTTTCTACGAAACCCCGCATTCTCTTGCGGATTGGGTCGAGGAGAGCCAACGCTATCAGGCGTTGGAAACCAAGCTTATGACGACTGCGTTCCGTCGAGACAACGATATGATCACCTTTGCCATCCATCTGTTCATTGATGCTTTCCCATCTGGTTGGATGAAGACGATCATGGATTGCAAACGTCAGCCTAAGCAAGCCTATTTTACTTATCGTGATTGTCTGACGCCTTTAATGGTGAATATCAGGAGTGACCGTTTTACTCTGTTTGAGGGTGAGGAGCTCACGGCGGAATGCTGGATTTGTAATGATTATGACCAGGCGTTTGCTGATTACACGCTGCACTATCAGATTGAGGACGAAAACGGAGTGGTGTTTGCCTCGGCGGTAACAACTGACATCCCGTTCTTTCAGTCCAACTGCCAGGGAATTGTGAAATATCACATATCTTCGGTTGCGAAAAGAACACAGTTCACCCTTCGTCTGGCCTTGACGGACGAAACGGGGAGACGGGTCCATGAGACGATGGAATATTTTACAGTATTTCCCAAATTGCCGCTTACCTATTCTAACCATGCCGTCTGTATTGGAGAACGGGCGACCCGCTTTGCCAAGCAGATGTCAATGCCAGTCATTAAGCTGGAGGCACTCAAACGCGGCGATGTGATCGTAATCGACAGTTATACGGGATACGACGAGTGCAGAGAGGCGATAGACCGTGCAGTGAGTGACACGGGGGCAACTGCGCTGTTTTTGGAGCTAGAGCAAGGCGAATACAGCATTGTGGGGAGCGACGTCCGAATCAGACCATGCGGCATGATGCCGCTGCACTTTGTCAGCAGGGATAGCGGACATCCGCTTGTTAGAGATTTTACCCCATATGATTTCCGATACTGGTATTCCAGGCAGGAAGACCGGATTACGCCGATTCTTTATCATACGATAGACAAAAATGATCTGCATCCAGTATTGCTGACTGGAAACATGGATGATAGCGGCGAGTGGGTTCAGGCGCTTGCGGCGGGTGAAAAAAGGTTTGGCAATGGCGGGGTTCGGGTGTGTCAAGTAAATTTGACTGACAGGACAAAAGAGAATCCGGTTGCCCAGGAATTTGCCTATCGGCTGCTGACTGAATAGAATAAAACATAAGGGATAAAAATTTCTTAAAAAGCGGCCTGCCATAAAT
>CABSMD010000025.1 GCA_902478725.1 uncultured Clostridia bacterium | reverse complement strand
GGCAACCGCCTCGCGCATCCCGCCGATGGCGTAGGTGAACGGCAGATAGCCATAAAGATGCTGGAAAAATTCCGGCGTGACCTGGATGGGGAAGGTTCCTCCCGACCCGGCCAGCTGGAACACCAGCATCACCACGCCGATGGCCTTGCCGACGTTCCCGAACAACGCCACAAGGGTGTAGACGATCATGCAGAACACCAGGCTGTAGAACATGGCGAGGCAGACAAAAACGACCGGATGGCGGATCGTGACCCCCAGCACGAAGATATCCCCCATCGAAGCCGCAAACCCCTGCAGCAGCGCGGCAGTAGCGAAATAAAGATACTTCCCAAAATACTCTTCCAGCGGCGTATAGGCAAAATCCGCGTTTTTGGCCTTGGTGGTCAAAAGCGCCGTCAGCAACAGCGCCCCCACCCACAGGCAGAGCGTGGTATAAAACGGGGTCAATCCCGCGGCATAATTCTTCATGGGAAACAGCTTTTGTGTATTGAGCTCGACCGGATAGGCAAAAAAGTCTCCCTCTGTATCCGGGTCGCTTCTGAGGATGCCGAGCAATTCCTTCAAATCAAAGGCCGCGTCGAAATTCCTGATCTTTTCCGTCATCGCATGGAGGTTTTCGGACAAACCGGGCAGATGGGAGCGCAGCTCCTCAATCTGTGAGACCGCCACCTCGCCGCCGCTGTTGATCCTGTCCAGAAAATCCCGCGCGACGATTAGCCCCTCCTTCGTATTGCCAAGCAGGCTTCCGACATCGGTCGCCATCGCCGCGGCGTTTGTGAGGTAGCGCTGCATACGGGGCATCAGATCGTCATCCAGCGCGCTGATGGCGCGGTTCACCGCGTTTTGCAGCTGCGCCGTCAGGGTCTGCGCCTCGGAAAGCAGGGCTTGCAGGGTTTGCTTATCGGTGACGTTTTGCTCCGCCTCCCCAAGCTTATCCCGCAGTCCGCCCAGCTTTGGTTCGAGCTCCCGCATCCGTTCCGTAACCCGGTGCGCGCCATCGGCATCAGCACCGGAGAGCAGCTCATTGTTTTCCGCAATCGTAGCAAGAAGTGAATCGAGCCGCGCGGTGGTCTGATTAAGCGCATAACGGAGGTCGTTTGCGGCGCCGTCAAGGTTGTTTTGCAGGTTGTACACCGTCCGCTTCACCGCATTGATCACCCGTTCGAGGTCGCGCAGCAGAGAGCGCAGTTCGTTTTGCCGGATACGCAGGGTGTTGCGTTCGGTCTGGATCACCGCGCTCAGCTCCCGCTTCAGCCCCGGCAGCTCGGAGGGGATTCCGATCCCCGTCTGTTCTTCAAGGCGGGCGAGGATCGCCTGATTAATTTCGGAAATACGCGCATAAATCGGATATTTTTGCAGCTCCGCGTCCTTCTGGCGGAGATACGCAAGCGCCCCGTTGATATCGTCGACCCGGCCGTTTATGATGTCCTCCAGCTTTTCGCTGATGTCCTGGCAGAGGGCAAGCGCATGGTCGGCGTCCTGAAAGATTTGGTCAACGCCGCCCTGCATGTTGCCGAGCTGTCTGCTCATGTCCCCGCTGAGCGTTAGGAGATTGGACAGGACTCCCTGTATCTGCCCGGCATCGGTCAGGCCGCTTATCCCCTCTAAGGCATCGCGGTAGGCGCGAAGCAGCGAGGAAAGGTTTTGGTTCGCTTCCAGCAAATCCCCACGGATTTCACCGTCCAGCTCATCGATCCGGTCGGCGGCGTCGGACAGATCCCGTTCCATTTCGTCCAGATCGGCGGTTACGTCCGCCACAAAGCCGGACAGGTCGTTCTTTCCGGTTACAAGCCCACGGCTCAACTCGCTGTTGGCGTTGGACACGGCATCCAGCACCGACTGCATTACGCTCAGATTCTCCCGGATTTTGGGCGAAAGCTCCTCACTATCGGCTTTCAGGTTCAACATTTCGGCGCCAAAGCCGTCCGAAAATTCCACCAGGTTCTGCAACACCTCCTGGATAAAAACGACATCCTCCGACCGGTCTGAAAGCCGCACCAGCCCGTTCTCTGCCTCTCCGGCGAGGTTCTCCAGCCTGCCGTCGAGCTGAGGGAAGCTGTCGTTGATGAGATAGAGCAGATTTTTATATTTTTCGATCTTATCGTACTGCCCGTCGATGTTGACGCCCACCTCGTTTAACACGCCAAACACCGTCTTAACCGCCGTTTCGACGAAAGACGCGGTGATCTGCTTTTGCAGCGTAGCCGCGCCGCTGTCGGTCATCTTGGGCGCGATGGCATTCATTTTTTCGTTCACATAATAGTCCAGCGTCGACTTTTTGGGGTTGGCGTCAAGCAGGGTACACATCCGCTCGGTAAAGTCGCGAGGGATGATGATGGTCGCGTACACCTCGCCCTTTTCCGCCTTGCGGATGCCCTCGTCGCGGGTCTTATAAAAGGTCCAGCCCAGCTTGTCGTTTTCGCGCAGCGTCCCGGCCACCTGCTCACCGATGTTAAAATGCAGGCCGGAAAGCGTGCCGCCCTCGTCCTCGTTGACCACACCGACCCGTACCCCGCGGGTGTTGCCGTAAGGGTCCCAGGAGGCGTAGATGTTGACCCAGGCATACAGCGACGGCAGCAGCACCAGCCCCGCCATGATGACCAGCGCAACCCAGTTGCGCGCCACCTTCCTGATATCGCTTTTATAAATCCCCAGAATGTTTTTCATGGTGCATTTCTTTTTCATTTTTGGTCATCCCCTATTCTATTGACCCTCTTATTTTACCCACTTTATGTTACAAAGTCAACCGTTTGCAACCGTATAAAAAGGCTTTTCAACCGGAAGGATATCTGATATAATGTAAGCAATTCTGGTTTCAACAGGGAAAATTTGCCGGTACAAATATTTTTTTAAAGAAGGCAAAGTTACGTTGAAACAGTAAAATTTATAATACAATAATCCCATTCCTACCAGAAAGAAGGAAGTATGCGCCTATGTATCCAGTTGTAACCTACTTAAAGCCGTTCAAAAAGCAGGTGATTTTAGGGCCGGTTTTTAAAATCATCGAGGCGATATTTGAGCTGATCATGCCGCTTTTGATGGCCAAAATCATCGACTACGGCGTCAAATCCGGCGATGTCGGCTATGTCTTAAAAATGGGCGGCCTGATTTTGGGCGCCAGCATCGTCTGCTTAGGCTCCACGCTGGTCTGCCAGTATTTTGCCGCAAAAGCCTCCCAGGGGTATGGCACGCTGGTGCGCCGCGAGCTGTACGCCCATATCAACAGGCTGTCGCACGCGGAGCTTGACCGGTTCGGCACGGCCTCTTTGAGCACCCGCCTCATCAACGACGTCAACCAGCTCCAGCTCGCGGTGGCCATGCTCATCCGCCTGGTGGTTCGCGCGCCGTTTCTGGCCATCGGCGCGGTAATCATGGCTATGCTGCTGGATTTGAAGCTGTCAGTGGTGTTCCTGATCGCCACTCCCTTGATTGTGCTGACACTGGCGGTCATCACCGCCAAATCGGTACCCTATTTTAAAAAAATGCAGGGCAAGCTCGACCGGGTCTCACGGATTACCCGTGAAAGCCTCTCCGGCGCGCGGGTCATCCGCGCTTTTTCCAAGCAAAAGGACGAGCAGGCGCGCTTAGACGATGCAAGCGACGACCTCACCCGCACCGCCGTGCGGGTGGGCAGGCTGTCGGCCCTGTTAAATCCGATCACATCCGTCATTTTAAACGCGGCGATCATCGCCATTTTATGGTTCGGCGGGATGCGGGTCAACGCCGGCTCGCTCTCCCAGGGGGAGATCATCGCGTTTGTCAATTACATCACCCAAATCCTGCTCGCCCTGATCGTGGTGGTCAATCTGGCGGTGATCTTCACCAAGGCCGCCGCATCCGCCGCGCGGGTCAACGAGGTCTTTTTGACCGAACCGTCGGTACGGGACGACGCGGACACCGCACCTCAGCCCGACGACAGCGCGCCGGTGGTGGCGTTTCAGGACGTATCGTTCGGCTATACCGGCAAGAACGCGATCGAACACATCTCCTTCACAGTCGGGCGGGGTGAAACACTCGGCATCATCGGCGGCACCGGGTCGGGAAAATCCACCGTTGTCAGCCTGATCCCGCGCCTGTATGAAGCGACGGGCGGCGCGGTGCTGTTTCACGGGGTCAATGTAAACGACTACCCGCTCGCGGAGTTACGCCGCAAAATCGGGATGGTGCCGCAAAGGGCGGTGCTGTTTACCGGAACAGTGCGGGAAAACATCGCCTTCGGGCTGGACGGCCTGCCGGAGGAAAGCCTGGAAAAGGCGGCCTCCATCGCGCAGGCGGCGGAGTTTATAAACGCCTATCCGCAAAAATACGACACCCCCATCACACAGGGGGGCGCGAACCTGTCCGGCGGACAGCGGCAACGGCTGACGATTGCCCGCGCGCTGGCGCGCGAACCGGAGGTTCTGATTCTGGATGACGCCTCCTCCGCGCTCGATTTTGCGACCGATCTGGCGCTGCGCCGGGCGATCCGTAAGGAAACCGCCGCAACGGCGGTTATCCTCATCTCCCAGCGGGCCGCGAGCATCCGCCACGCCGACCGCATTCTTGTGCTGGACGACGGCGAGATGGCCGGGTTGGGCACGCATGAGGAGCTTATGAAAACCTGCACGGTCTATCAGGAAATCTGCGCGTCGCAGGGATTGGAGGCGGCACAATGAAAAAAGACGTTATTTTAAAAATTCTTTCTTTCTCCAAGCCCTACCGCCGCTTTTTCATCGGGGCGATCCTCTGCGCGCTGGTCAGCGTCACAGCCACCCTGCTGATGCCGGTATTGATCGGCCGCGCGGTGGACTGTCTCATAGGCCCGGGCAGGGTCGATTTTGCGGGCGTTTTCCATATCTCCCTGCAATTCGCCGCCCTGCTGGCGGTTCACGCGGTGTTTGGCTGGCTGCTGTCGCTGTTTACCAACATCATTGCATACAGCACCGCGAAGGATATCCGAAAGGCGCTGTTTCGCAAGCTCAACACCGTGCCGCTTCGCTACATTGACCAAAACGCGCACGGCGACCTTGTCAGCCGGGTGGTCAACGACGTCGACCTGATCGCCGACGGCCTGCTGCAAACCCTGACACAGCTGTTTACCGGCGTGGTAACAATCGTTGGCACGCTCTGCTTTATGCTCTCGATCAACTGGGTGATCGCGTTGGCGGTGGTGCTGGTCACCCCGCTTTCCTTCCTGATCGCCTCGTTTGTGGCAAAAAACACCAATACGATGTTCCAAAAACAGTCCGCAACACAGGGCAAGCTGGGCGGGTATAGCAACGAAATGATCGGCAACCAGAAAACCGTCAAGCTGTTCGGCGCGGAACAGCAGGCGGAGGCCGCGTTTGAAGAAATCAACCAGACCCTGTACGGCTATGGGGTAAAGGCGCAGTTTTTCTCCTCGCTCACCAACCCGAGCACCCGCCTGATCAACAACATCACCTACGCGCTTGTCGGGGTAGGCGGCGCGATCGGCGCAATCAACGGCCTTTTGAGCGTCGGGCAGATCGCCACCTTTTTGACCTATGCCAACCAGTACGCAAAGCCGTTCAATGAAATCACCGGCGTGCTGACGCAGCTGCAAACCGCCATCGCCTCGGCGGGACGCGCGTTTGAGGTGCTTGAAACGCAAAACGAAACGCCGGACGCACCGGACGCTTTGGTACTGTCCGACACGGAAGGGCAGGTCAGCATGGAAGCGGTATCCTTCTCCTATAACCCACCGCGCCCTTTGATCGAAAATCTGAACCTCACCGTCGCGCCAGGCAGCTCGATCGCCATCGTCGGGCCGACTGGAAGCGGCAAAACCACGATCATCAACCTACTGATGCGGTTTTATGATGTAGACGCCGGACGAATTTGTGTAGACAGGCACGACATCCGGCAGATCACCCGCGACAGCCTGCGCAAAAATTATGGGATGGTTTTGCAGGAAACATGGGTTTTTTCCGGCACAATTCGGGATAATATAAAGTATGGGAAACCGGACGCGACCGATGAGCAGGTGATCGGGGCCGCCAAAGCCGCTTTTGCGCACAGCTTCATCGAACGTCTGCCCGACGGCTATGACACCGTCATCTCTGAGGACGGCGGCAACCTGTCGGCGGGGCAGAAGCAGCTTTTGTGTATCGCCCGCGTTATGCTGGTGGACCCGCCGATGCTGATTTTAGACGAGGCGACCAGCAGCATCGACACCCGTACAGAGCTTAAAATCCAGCGCGCTTTTTCGGCGATGATGCAGGGACGCACCAGCTTTGTGGTGGCGCACCGGCTGTCCACCATCCGGGAGGCGGACACGATTTTGGTGATGGACAAGGGAAAAATCATCGAACAAGGGTCCCATGAAACGCTGTTGGCCAGGGGAGGTTTTTACGCGAACCTGTACCAAAGCCAGTTCGCAGCGACGGAAGGCGCATAAAAGAATCCGGGCATGAAGGAGGACAGGCCTATGAACCAAGGGGAAGGAAAGGGGAAAGAACATATGTGGATACTATTTGCCATTTTATCGGCTGTGTTTGCCGCCGCCACTTCAATTTTGGCCAAGATCGGAATTGAAGGGGTCAACTCCAACCTGGCGACCGCCATCCGCACGGTGGTTGTCCTGCTACTGGCGTGGGGGATCGTGTTTGCTACCGGTGCGCAGAGCGGGATTGGGGAGCTCAGCAGACGGAGCCTGCTGTTTCTGATCCTGTCGGGGATCGCCACGGGGCTGTCGTGGATGTGCTACTACCACGCCATCCAGATCGGCGACGTGTCCCGCGTCGCGCCGATCGATAAGTTCAGCGTGGTGCTGACGATCGTGCTGGCGTTTATCATCCTTAAGGAAACCGTCACCGCGAAGGTCATCATCGGCGGAATCCTCATTACCGCCGGTACGATTTTTATGATTCTCTGACAGCTTTGCCCCGCCCCGCCGCGTCAAGCGGCGGGGCTTTCTTCTTTTTTGTCGCAAAATAGAAAAAAGCTATTGACAATCCCGGCCATTTGTGTTTTAATAGTCCTTGTGTTTAGTAATAGAAAACTTTTGGTTCCGGTTAAGTGGTACCCCGGAATTTATGGAGACAAGCGTATCCCGCGCCGCAACGGGATTTTGAGAGAAAGCACGTCCAGCGGTGCAAAACGCTTGTTTTTGTTCGCTAAAAATAAATATTTTGGTTACTTATTTCTCAGAAAGAAGGTTCACAATGATTAAGATTGGCAGTAAGCTGAGAAACCTCAGGCTGAAGAACAATCTGACCCAGGCGGAGCTGGCCGACCGCTGCGAGCTGTCCAAGGGCTTTATCTCCCAGCTCGAATCCGACCAGACCTCCCCCTCCCTCTCTACGCTGGAGGACATCTTAAACAGCTTAGGAACCAACTTTAAGGATTTTTTCAACGAGGATTTGGCTCCTAAGGTGGTGTATCACGAGGACGACGTGTGCGAAAAGGAGTTCGCGGAGGGCTATAAAATCAGCTGGCTGGTGAGCGACTCACAAAAAAACGACATGGAACCGATCATTTTGGATCTGTGCAGCGGAGGCGAGACCGAGTGGGACGACCCGCACGCGGGCGAGGAGTTTGGGTATGTGCTCTCCGGCGCGGTTACCCTTTGTATCGGCACAGTCAAGTATAAGGTCAGGCGGGGCGAGAGCTTTTACTATCAGGCCACCCTGCCCCACCGCATCATCAATAGCGGAAAGCTGGCCGCAAGGGTCCTGTGGATCACGACGCCGCCAACCTTCTAAAATATCGTTTCAGAAAGGCGTGGTGCAGCCATGAAGAAAAATAAAATCATCCTGTATATCCCCTTCCTCCTCTGGCTGGCGTTGTTTATCATCGTGCCGGTGGCGCTGATTATCTATTACAGCTTCACCGACGGGGGCGGGTTCTCGCTGGAGAATTTCCAGAGGCTGGCCGAGCCGATGTTCGTGGTGGTCATGGTGCGCTCGCTCTGGCTGTCGCTGATTGCAACCGTGATCTGCCTGCTGGTGGGCTACCCCATTGCCATGATTTTGGCCGGAAACACCTTCAAAAGCAAGGCGGTGCTGCTGGTGCTGTTCATCGCGCCGATGTGGATGAACTTCCTGCTGCGCACCTACGCGTGGCTGACCCTGCTGGAAAACACGGGGCTGATCAACCAGCTCCTCGCCCAGTTCGGCTTTGAGAAGGTGCAGTTTTTGTATAACCAGGGGGCGGTCGTGCTGGGCATGGTGTATAACCTGCTGCCCTATATGATCTTCCCGATCTACACCTCGGTATCCAAAATCCCGAAGCATATGCTCGAAGCGGCCTCCGACTTGGGGGCGAACGCCTTTGTACGGTTTTGGAAGATTACCCTGCCGCTGAGCGTGCCGGGAATCATTTCCGGGATCACGATGGTTTTCGTGCCGGGCGTGACCACCTTTGTCATCTCAAAATTGCTCGGCGGCGGAAACGTGCCGATGATCGGCGACATCATCGAGCAGCAGTTCGGCGCCTTGAGTGACTGGCACTTCGGCTCCGCGATCTCGATGGGGGTTATGGTCATTATCGTGATTTGCATGTGGTTCGTCAACCGCACCTCCGATATTGAGGAAGGAGGCGGGCTGCTATGAAGCGTTTTTTCACAAAATTCTATTTCTATCTCGTGCTGCTGTTCATGTACGCCCCGATCGTAACGCTGATCGTGTTTTCGTTCAACGGCACCAAATCGCGCGGCGTGTGGAACGGTTTTTCGCTGATGTGGTACAAGAGCCTGTTCCATAACCGTGAGATCCTCTCGGCGCTCGGCACCACCCTGGTCGTCGCACTGCTGGCGGCGCTGATCGCCACCGTGATCGGCACGGTGGCCGCCATCGCCCTGCACAACAGCCGGCCGCTGGTACGCAAAAGCCTGATCAGCGCGACCTACCTGCCGATGGTGAACTCCGACATCGTCACCGGCGTGTCGCTGATGCTGCTGTTTTCGTTTATCGGGATGCAGCTGGGATTTTCTACCCTGATGCTCTCGCACGTCACCTTCTGCGTGCCGTATGTGATCTTGTCGGTGCTGCCCAAGCTCCACCAGATCAACAAAAACACCTTTGAGGCGGCGCTGGATTTGGGCGCGAACTATTTTACAGCTTATACCCGTATCATCGTGCCGGAGATCATGCCAGGGATTTTAACGGGATTCCTTATTTCGGTCACGCTGTCGATCGACGACTTCATGATCAGCTTTTTCAACACCGGGCAAGGGGTGCAGAACCTCTCGATTCTGATTTACACCATGACCAAGCGGGGCATCAAGCCGGAGATCAACGCGCTCTCCGCGATCATGTTCGCAGCGGTGCTGGTGCTGCTGATTATCATCAACATCCGCCAGGCCAAGGCGGCAAAAAAGAACGACAATTTGTCCGTGGACAATTGACATATATCCCAATTTGCGCAAAGCAACTCCCTTTTCTTGCAGTAAAGTTTTGAGCCGGCAATACTTTTTTGTTGAAAAGCGAGTTGCCTCCATACATCATAATTTATAAGGAGTTGACCAACATGAAAAAAATAATGGCGCTTGCAATCGCCGCGATGCTCTGCCTGTCCTGTCTGCTGACCGGATGCGGGGACGACCGTGTTACCCTCAACATTTACAACTGGGAGGACTACATCGACGAGACGGTGCTGGATGATTTCCAGGCCGAGCACCCCGAAATCAAGGTGAATTACGAAAGATTCAGCACCAATGAGGATATGTACAACAAGCTGTCCAAGAGCAACACCAAGTATGACGTACTGTTCCCGTCGGACTACATGATCGAAAAAATGATCGACGAGGGGATGCTTGCCAAGCTCGATTTTTCCAACATCCCCAACTACCAGTACATTGATGAAAAATTCAAAAACCTGGATTATGATCCCAACAATGAGTATTCCGTCCCCTACATGTGGGGTACGCTGGGAATCCTTTATAACAAAAAGATGGTGGATGAAACCGAGATCGGCTGGGATATCCTGTTCGGCGACAAATACAAGGGCCAGATTCTGATGATGGACTCGGTACGCGACGCGATGGGCGCGTCCTTAAAATCGCTCGGCTACTCGCTCAACAGCAAAAATCCCGCTGAAATCGAAGAGGCAAAGCAGAAGCTGATCGACCAGAAGCAGATTCTGCTGGCCTATGGCTTTGACGACATCAAGGACAAAATGGTTGCGGGAGAGGCCGCCGTCGCGCTGGTGTACGCGGGCGACGCGCTGTATTCCATCAAACAGAACCCCGACCTGGCCTATGCTGTGCCCAAGGAGGGCAGCAACCTGTTCTTCGACGCGGTCGTGGTGCCCGCCAACAGCGAGCATAAAAAGGAAGCCGAGCTGTTCATTGATTTCCTCTGCCGCACCGACGTGGCCAAGCGCAACGCGGACTATATTGAATACTACACCATCCAGACCGAGGCGCGCAAGCTGATGGAGGAAGAGGAAAAGGGTGAGATGTTCGCCTATCCGTCCGACGAGGAGCTGGAAAACTGCGAAATCTTCACCTCCCTTGACGACGATACCCTCCGCCTCTACAACGACGCATGGGTAGAGGTGACGACCACAACGAAATAACCAGGACTACAAAAAGACATGAGGTGGGCAAAAATGGAAAACTGTATCATAGAACTGAAAAACGTCTCCAAATCGTTTGGCGACACCAGTGTTCTGGAGGATTTCAACCTCCAGATCAGGCGGCGGGAGTTTGTGACCCTGCTGGGGCCAAGCGGGTGCGGCAAGACCACCACCCTGCGCATGATCGGCGGGTTTGAGCAGCCGGATTCCGGCGAAATCCTGTTTGAGGGAAAGCCGATCAATGACGTGCCACCCAACAAACGCCCCTTCAATACGGTTTTCCAAAAGTACTCGCTGTTTACCCACATGAACATCTTTGAAAACGTGGCGTTCGGACTCAGGATCAAGAAGCTGAAGGAGGAGGTCATCCGCCAGAAGGTGGGCGACGCGCTGCGGCAGGTCGACCTGTCCGGCTACGAAAAGCGAATGCCCGATTCCTTAAGCGGCGGGCAGCAGCAGCGGATCGCAATCGCCCGCGCCATTGTAAACGAGCCGGAAGTGCTCCTGTTTGACGAACCACTGGGCGCGCTGGATTTAAAGCTCCGGCAGGGGATGCAGATCGAGCTCAAAAATTTGCAGCGTTCCCTGGGAATCACCTTTATTTATGTGACCCACGACCAGGAGGAGGCGCTCACCATGTCGGACACGATCGTGGTCATGTCCCGCGGCGCCATCCAACAGATAGGTACGCCGGTAGACATCTACAACGAGCCGAGAAACCGCTTCTCCGCCCGCTTCATCGGGGAGAGCAATATTGTCGATGGGGTGATGCGGGAAGATTTTTGCGTAACCTTTCTGGAACGGGATTTTGAATGTGTGGACAAGGGCTTTGCCAAAGACGAGCCGGTCGACGTGGTCATCCGCCCGGAGGATATCAAGGTGGTGCCCGCCGGGGAAGGGATGCTCGAGGCGACCGTCACCTCGGTGGTTTTTAAGGGCGTGCACTACGAGATGCGTCTGGAGGGACACGCGTTTGAATGGCTGGTGCACAGCACGGTCGCACAGAGGGAAGGCGAGCATGTCTCGCTCAATATCTTCCCGGATGATATCCACATCATGCATAAATCGGAATAAGAGACACGTCCATTTACAAGGCATTTAAAAGCCATACAGCTCCGCCGCAACGGTTTGCGGCGGAGCTGTATGGCTTTATTGTCATTTTTTTGGCTTCGGTTCGTCAGTCAATCCGGCCAGGTAGTCACAGCTAATCTCGTAGTAATCTACGAGTTTGATAACAATCCTAAGCGGTATCCTGCGCTTCCCCTTCTCATAGGCGGAATAGGTTGCCTCTGACACAGACAGGATTTCCGCCAATGCTTTGCATGACAGTCCTCTGCTTTCGCGTATTTGTTGCAGCCTCATACGAATCACCTCATACATAAGCATACAACAAAAACAATGAATCAGTATCCCAATGATGACTATTCCAAAAAGATTGTAAATCGTATTAAATATGTTATATAAGAATATGTTGTTATGTTCTGAAAGATTATACTAGAATACAAAGAGTTTTCATTTAGAAAGGGGGTTGACAAATGCAGACGCTTTCAAAGCAACCATTGCCCACTCCGTCCCCTTCCTTACCGTCTCTCTCCCACATACCGTCCCAGCCTGACACGGCACCGAAAAAACGGCAGTTCATTCCCTGGGTTGCTGCCGTACTGGTGGCTCTGGCCTGTTTGGCTGTATTGTATGGCGGGACAAATCAGGGACTGGCGGACAACGGCGATTTTTACCGCGTGATGGAGGTCAACCGTATTTCTTCCCTGGAGAATGGAAAATATCAATTCCGGCAGTACTATACCATGCAGGTGGAGGGAGACAGCTTTTTCACGCAGGCCGCTTCGCTGTTTGCTACCAACGGCGAGGACGAGGTTTATTCCAGCCCGCAGTTTTGGTTCGTCAAGGCATCCAAACTGTTAAACTACTGCTATAACCGCATAACCGGGCAACCGGCGGGTAATTATAACCTGCTGTGGCTGGCGCTGCTTTACATCCTGCTGCTGGCAGCCGCAGCGTTTCTTATCGTCTCCTTTTTTCATACCCGTGCACTGCAATGGATGGCAACGGCTTGCTTTTTGTTCTTTTTCTGTGATGCCGGTTATCTGATTTATTTCAATTCGTTTTATGGGGAGCCTCTCCAATATGTTATGCTGCTATTGGCGGTCGGCCTGAGCCTGCGGCTGTACCGCCGACCCGGCAGTATACCGGCGGTGGTTCTGCTGTTTGTCTGTCTGTATTTCTTTGCGGGGGCAAAGCTTGCCAATATTCCGCTTGCCGCCCTCGCCGCTCTTGCCTCCCTCACACTGATAACACGCGCCAACAGCAGGGCGTTTCGGGTCGTTCTGCCAGTGCTGGTTGTAGGCTGTCTGGTTTCGTTGGCGCTGCTCTTTGCCAGCATTCCAAAATGGATGGACAAAGACACCACCTATCAGTCGGTGTTTTACGGCATTTTAAAAGAAAGTCCCTCACCCGCCTCGGACCTGCTGGAGCTGGGGCTGGACCTTTCTTGCCTGCCATTGCAAAATACCCACGCCTATATGCCCTCCTATCCTGTGGATATTCGCGCAGAAAAATTTCAGACTGGTTTTTTTGAGCGGGTCGGAAAGCTGGATATAACCATGTTTTACCTGCGGCATCCGGTACGGTTTGCCGAAAAACTGGGGCTTGCCGCACGGCACAGCAGCCATATCCGCCCGCCGTCGCTGGCAACCTCCGCGGCCGGCCGGATGGAACAAACCCGCCGGTTCAGCCTGTGGAGTATTCTGCGTGTCAGAAGTGTTCTTTTATACACACCCTGGTTTGTAATCGGAGCGCTGCTCCTGCTCACCCTGCTCTGCCTTTGTCTGATCTGCCGCTTGCGGGGATGGCTTGTCCCCCTAATAGGCGGGGCATGGCTGCTGTCGGCTGCGTGGGCCAGTCTTGCCCTGCCCGTGATCTGCAATGGGGAGGCAGACCTGGCAAAGCATATGTTCCTGTTTGTCAGCCTCATTGACCTTATGATAGCCGCCGGGCTGCTTGCACTGGCGATGAACTGCAAAAAAGTGTTCCGGCTGGTATGGCCGAGGTTACTCTTTTTCAGGCGGCATAAATGCTCAACCGCGCTGGTGTGTATCGCTCTTTGCTGTGCCGCCCTGCTGTCCGCCGGGCTGCGGGAGAGGCCGCAGACCATTCTGTTTGGTTGCTATCAGGGTGCTCCCCTGCGGTGGGAGGTGCTGTCGGACGAGCCGGACAGTCAGCTCCTTGTTTGTGAAAACCTGCCTGTAGCGCTCCCGTTTGACGATACCCCTCCCTACGGCAGTAACCTATGGTCTGACAGCAGCCTGCGCCGCTGGCTGAACAGCGGGTTTTTAGACTCGTTTTCCGCGCAAGAAAAAAACAGGCTCCTGCCTGTTATCAACCGTGTTTTGCTAAGTGAAGGAAACGCCGGGGAGAGCGAAGGGGGAACCCACTCACATTTTTGGGATGCGTCTCCCGAAACCGCCGCGGCGCTTTGGGATACCGCTTATTACCAGATCGTCACCGATACGGTCTCCCTCTTGCCGATCACAGCCTATCAGGAAATCAGCCGACGCTTTGGCCCCTGGCGGGGCGACCCGTTTTGGCTGCTGGACGCGTATGGAAACAACGACACGATGGTACGCTGCACCGACCGGGACGGCTATGTCCTCCACAAGGACGCCGCCCAACCGCTTGCCGTCCGCCCGGTCATCCGTTTGAGAAAGGATCAATAAAAAACAATCGTCCGGAAAGCGTATGGACTGAAAGAGATATAAATGGCAACACCGTTTTGGCCGCTTTTACATATAGTAAATAAGGGGTGATGTTGTATGGATGAGGTCTATCCGGGCGAGTTACTGACACTTTCGGCCACTCTGGCCGTGGCGATCGCGACCGACCTGACCGATGAGGAGATCGAGACCGTCATCAACTTTTTCAATCTGACCACAAACAATCTGGTATCTGCCCTCCAGCAGCGTACCATCAACAAAAAGAGGGGTCAGGCGGTGCCCGTCATCCCCATCATCCCGGATGGGGATTGAGTGCGGCCCAGAATTATCCAATCATCTGAAATCTGCAAGCTTCAATCACAAATCCAGAAACGGGCCGCACAGCTCGTCGATCAGCTCGCTCTGCTCATAGATAAATGCGCGGGTTGCATGAAACTTCATCAAAAGCTGCATACAACGCCGCACGTTTTTATAAAAATCCGGCTCCAGATCGCGCGGCTGCAAAACCCGCGCCAACGGGCAAAGCGGACGGGCCCGCGGGTCCATGATAATCCGCATCCGGCTGCCCCGCTTGGCATAGGGCACAAGCGGAAAAATCCGGCACGACAGCGGCCGCAGGTGTCTTGGACAGCTTCCGCCGCAGGTTGCCAGCTGCACCGGCCGGCCTTCCACCATAAATTCACTCGGCGTAAGACGGAGCCAATCGCTCTCCTCCCGCAACACACCTTCCTCTTTCGAAAGGAGATGTGTCTTTTTTTCTTCTGGAAGGGAAAACATCGTTTCCTCCCCAGGGAAAGGGAGGAGATGCATCGCTTCCTCCCCCGGAAAAAGGTACATCCCCGTCCCGGTCTCATTATCCTCACAGCACGCCGCACCGCAGGAACGCCCGCAATCGACCGGCAGGGGCGTAACCTTGTCCAGCCGCCGGTATATCTGTGTGTATATCTCACGATTCATCGCAATCACCCTTTTTAAAACGATCCCGGCCAGCATCGCCGGCCGGGGCATGAACGATACATTACTTACTTCATATGCAGCAGGCCGCGGTTTTGCACCAGATAACAGATGCCCGAATAAACCGTGACCACCGCCGCGATTCCCATCAGCCAGGTAGTCAGGGCAATATCCCACACCTGTATGGAGGAATCGATTACCATGCAAAGCAGAATCGCCACGATCTGCACCACCGTTTTGACCTTGCCGACCATGCTCGCCGCGATCACCTTGCCGTCCGATATGGCGATCAGCCGCAGGCCGGTCACGATAAACTCCCGCGCGATGATGACGAACGCGATCCACGACGGCAGCTCAAATATCTCCACAAAACCGATCACCGCCGCCGAGATCAGCAGCTTATCCGCCAGAGGGTCGGCAAACTTTCCAAAGGTGGTGATCTGGTTGCGGCTGCGGGCGATATGCCCGTCCAACCCGTCCGTGAACGCCGCAACGGCGAACCACACCGCTGCAATCCACATATGGTACGGGATCGACTCACACAGCAATAGCACTAAAAATACCGGGATCATCACGATCCGTACCAGCGTAATCTTGTTTGCAGTCGTCATATCAGGCCGCCCCCTTCGATTTTTGCCCTGCCGTATAGATCATATGCGTCGCAGTCCTCCGCTATGACCGGGACAAACATCCCGGCGGACAGCTCCGCACCGCTTCCAAAATAGATCCTGCCGTCGATCTCCACCGAGTCGGCATAGGTTCTGCCATAGTACAGGCATTGCCCGGTATCGAAGCCTTCGACCAGCGTTTCAAACGTCCGGCCCAGCTTCGCCCGATTTTTGGCCAACGAAATATCCTTTTGAAGCTCCATCAGCCGGTCGCGCCGGGCTTCCTTGACCGCCTCGTCAATTTGACCCTTCAGCCGCGCGGCGGGCGTGCCCTCCTCTTGGGAGTAGGCAAACACCCCGACCCGGTCAAAGCCTACCTTCTCAACAAACTCACACAGCTCGCCGAACTGCTCTTCGGTCTCACCGGGGAAGCCGGCGATCAGGGAGGTGCGCAGCACCGCATCCGGCATCTTTTGGCGGATATCCGCAAACAGCCGCGTCAGCTCCGCCTTGGTACACCGCCGTCCCATCCGTTTTAAGATAGTATCGCTGCAATGCTGGATGGGAATATCGAAATAAGGACAGATCTTTTCCTGCGCGGCCATAACCTCCAGCAATTCCTCCGTCATCCCCTCAGGATAGCCATAGTGCAGGCGAACCCAGCGCAATGGCGGGATTTCGCACAGCCGGACGAGCAGTTCCGCCAGGCGCGGCGCGCCGTACAGGTCGGTTCCATAGCCGGTGGTATCCTGCGCGATCACGATCAGCTCCCGCACACCGGAGGCCGCCAAAGACGCCGCCTCAGCAACCAGCTCGTCCATCCCCCGGCTGCGGTAACGCCCGCGGATGGAGGGGATGACACAGTAGGTACAGCGGTTGTCGCATCCGTCGGCAATCTTCAAATAGGCCGTATACGGCGGCATGGAGTTGACGCGCGGCAGAACCGTATAATCGGGCGAACAGTTGATGTCACCAAACGTCCGCCGCGTTTTTTGCCGCAGGATGTCCGCGATCCGGTGGTAGTCCGCCGTTCCCAGCACCAGGTCGATCTCGGGTATCTCCTCTAAAATCTCCTGCCGGTAACGCTGGGACAGGCAGCCCGCCACCACAAGCGTGCGGCACCGGCCCGTCTCTTTGTATCCTGCCATTTCCAGTATCGTATCGATCGATTCCTGCTTGGCCGAGTCGATAAACCCGCAGGTGTTCACGATTAAGACGTCCGCCTGCGCGGGGTCGTCCTCCAGTATGTAACCCTGCTCCCGCAGAATGCCAAGCATCATTTCGCTGTCCACCAGGTTTTTGGAACAGCCCAGTGAAACCAGCCCAACCTTATTCATCCGCATACTCTCCCATGTATTTTCTAAGCGCCTCGGATATATCCGAATACTCATAGCCTTTGCGGGCGCAGAAAGAAACGATCCGGTTCACCGCCCGCCGGTCAAGCTCCGGCTCGGAGGCCACCTTTTTGGCCACCAGCTCTTCCAAGGCGGAGGATTCGTCCAGCTCGGAGAGCGCCTCCTCCACAATCTCACGGCGAATCCCTTTTTGGGACAGCTCGTAGGCAATCAGGCGCTTGCCCTTGCGCGACAGGTTCACCGCGTCGGAGACATACATCCGCGCGTACTTTTCGTCATCCAGATAGCCCAGCTCGCACAAGAGCGCCACCGTCCGGTCACACGCTTCCTCCCCAAACCCCTTTGCCGCCATCTTACGGCGCAGTTCCCCGATGGCGTAACTCCGCCGGGCCAGCAGCCGAAAGGCATACGTCTTGCAGCCAGCGTACTCGGCCGCCAGGGTCAGTTCGGAAATGGCGGCCTCGTCGATCTCCATTCCCACACAGAGGCCGGATTTTAAAAAACTCTCCGCGTCCAGGCTGAAGGAATATGCCCCGTCGACATAGACCGACCGGCGGGACGGGTCTTGCTTTTGCGGTTCGATTTTTGTAATCTGCATACGGTTATTCCGCCGCTTTTGCCGTGTTATCCGCCGGCTTGTCCGCCGGTTTGGACTTCGCGGACTCTTCCTTCTCTACCGGAAAGCCATACTTCTCACGCACCTTGCGGTTGAGGTCGGCAAACACATCCGGGTTTTCCCTGAGGTACTTTTTGGAATTGTCGCGTCCCTGCCCGATCCGGTCCTCGCCGATCGAGTACCACGCGCCGCTTTTTTTGACAAAGCCATTGTCCGCCGCCAAATCCAGCACAATCCCTTCCTTGGAAACGCCCTCGCCGTACATAATATCGAACTCCGCTTCCTTAAACGGCGGCGCGACCTTATTCTTCGCCACTTTGACGCGCACGCGGTTACCGATCATCTCGGTTCCCTGCTTGAGCGTTTCGGTACGGCGCACATCCAGCCGCACCGAGCTATAGAATTTGAGCGCGCGGCCGCCCGTAGTCGTCTCCGGATTGCCGTAGACCACCCCGACCTTTTCGCGCAGCTGGTTGATAAAGATCGCAATCGTGTTGGACTTGCTGATCACGCCGGCCAATTTACGAAGCGCCTGCGACATCAGCCGCGCCTGCAAGCCGACATGGGAATCGCCCATTTCGCCGTCGATTTCGGCCTTAGGCACCAACGCCTGTCTCTTATACACATCTCCGAGCCCACGAGA
>CABSMD010000024.1 GCA_902478725.1 uncultured Clostridia bacterium | reverse complement strand
TCTACATAATTTACGCCCTGCGAAAATGCTTCCAAAAGCAGTGGAACGGCCTTGTCTTCGTCTACCACATCCTTACCGTTTATCGACCTCATGGGCAGGCGCATCGCACCAAAACCAAGCTTCGAAACCTGTATTCCAGTATTTCCAAATTGTGTATAACGCAAACATTCCACCTCCACTTTTCCTCTATTATACTAAAACAATACGCATAAGGCAAACCATATTTTGGATATTAAAAAATCATTTTCATTTCTTTATACCTTTTTATATAACCATTTGCCGCGATGAATCCAGATGGCGTATAACACCGAGCGTGCAAAGAAGTCCATGCCGATTCCGATCATCAGGCCGTTTAAGCCCATATGGAAATAACGCATCAACACATAACCAAGGAAAATACGTGAAATCCACAATCCACAGATTGCGCTGATGATAACACCTTTCATTTCCCCTGCTGCCTTGAGTACTGAGGAATAAACCGTCATAACGACCAAAAACGGAGTCATGAAACCGAACTGGCGGATGATGTTGGCGCCTGCATGAATCACATCCGGTTCCTGGGAATAAAGGCGGGCACACGGTGTAGCAAACACGACCATCAACAGGCCAATGGAAATTCCGATGACTGAGCCGATCAACAATGTTTGGCGTGAATACTGCTTTGCCTCATTATATTTTCTCATGCCGAGGCTTTGGCCGACCAGGGTGGTCGTTGCAATAGAGATTCCAAACACGGTCATGTAGGCGATGCTGTTAAAATTAGAGCCCGTGACATAGGCCGCCGTTGCGGTCGCGCCGAGCGAGGTCAGCATCATCTGCACCACCAAAAAGCCGCCCTGCATAATCGCCTGCTCCAGCATGGAGGGCAGGCCGACGTGCAAAATTCTATGAATCAGCTTGCGGCTTAGCCGGAATTTATCTTTTATGTACAGATTAATCCTGCCGTCCACCACAAAAAGCAGCAGGACACGAAGGGAACCGGAAATCACACGCGCGGCGGTGATAGCGATACCTGCGCCGACCAGTCCAAAAGAAGGAATAATCTGCTTTCCGAACAGATTCACACCAAAGATCAGGCAAATACCCAGCACGACATTGACGACGTTTTCAATTATAGTCACCTGCATCGGTGTCTTGGTGTCTCCCGCGCCCCGGACGGCGCCGGATACCACAGTATCGAATACCATAAAAAGGATGCCAAATAAAACAATCGAAAAATATTGATTCATATTCTGTGTGACCGCTTCGGTTGCGCCGCCGAAGAATAGACCGATGATCTGTTCCCGCAGGAAAAAGCAGAGAATGGTCATGGTTACACCAATGGCAATACACAGCATGAGAGCCTGTTTCAGCGCCTCCCGTGCCCCATCGCGGTCGCCCTCGCCATACATACGGGCGATCACAACGGTCGCGCCGAACGCAAGTCCGGAAAAAGAAACCTGGAGAAAATTCATCAGCGTATTGACCATCCCGACCGCCGCCATCGCATCTTTCCCCACATGGCCGACGAACATGGTGTTCAATACGCCGATTAACATTAACAATATCTGCTCTACCACTGAGGGCCACGCCAGCGTTAATATTCTCCGCCTTGTCAGACCCAAAACCTTATGCTTCACCGTTTTTCCGCTCCCTTCTCAATACAACCCGGTTGATCTGCGGCACCGCCATAAACCGCAGGGGAAAATGGGAGGTTCCGATTCCATTGGAACAAATAATCTCGGTATCACCGATCTTTTTTCTCCCACTTCTATATTTCAAGCCATACATCGATGGCAAAAAGGGCGCATAAACATTAAAAAAATTACACTGTCCTCCATGGTTATGTCCACTGAACCCAAGCGAAATCTGATCCAGTGGAAAAACCTCAAAAAAGTCCGGATTATGCGAAACCAAAACGGTAAAATCATTTTCCTTAACATCGCAAACCAACGGCTCTAACCAGGGATATCCATTCCACCAATCGTCCACGCCGCCGACCTTGATGCGGGCGTCTCCCCGGTAAATCCAAAACGCTTTATTATCCATCGCGGTAACACCTGCCTTTTTCAGAGCGGGTGGCGTTTTGACAGGCATATCCCCTTCAAAATCGTGATTGCCTAAAACGCCATAGGCCCTGGCCTTCAATCCTGATAATGGCGCAAGACAGCCTTCGATATCGCGGGTGGTACGGTTGCTGTAATCACCGCCGAGCAAGACAATATCGGGATTAAGCCTGTTGATTTTTTCTACAACACGCGCCAATCTGCCCGACGAGGGCGACTGAATGTGCAGATCGGATATAAAAACAATTACAAAGCCGTCAAATTCCGGCGGTATCTTTTTGCTGTATATCGTATCGCGGCGAACCAAGCATAATTTTGCTTCCAGATAGGTATAAAGCAAGCCAAGCAGCGCCAAGGCCAAATACAGATACATTCCTTATCCTCCCGACTTACCCGATAGTATTCATTTAACGTTAATTTATCATAACATATATCGCGTAAGAATAGAACCCTTAGAAAAACTTTCTTTGAAAATTATAGTTTTGCTGGACTGTTATTTCATTTTATTGTACAATAGTTCTATACCAAAAGGAAAGGTGAGAAAAGGATGTATCCACTTAAAATGGAGCCAAATATTCAATATACCATCTGGGGCGGAAACCGGCTAAAAGAACTTTATCAAAAAAGATATTCATTTGATAAAGCGGGGGAAAGCTGGGAGGTATCCACCCTTGCAGACGGTGCAAGCCGAATCGCAAACGGCGCATACCGCACGACTGCGCTGAACACACTGTTCGGGCAGCACAGCAAAGAGATAACCGGGAGGGACACGGATGACTTCCCTCTCCTGTTTAAGCTGATCGACGCCAACGACGACCTGTCAATCCAGGTGCATCCGGACGATGCCTATGCGCAGGCACATGAAAACAGCCTGCGCGGGAAGACCGAAATGTGGTATATTATCGAAGCGGCTCCGGGAGCGCGAATCGGGTATGGATTTCGGGAAAAAATGAGCAAAGAAAAAATAGAACAGGCCATCAAAGATGGTGTTTTAGAAGAGTATATCAACTACATTCCGGTCAAAGCGGGCGATTCCTATTTCATACCGGCCGGGATGGTGCACTGTCTGTGCAGTGGATTGCTGGTGGCTGAGTTGCAGCAAAATTCCAACACCACCTACCGGTTATACGACTATAACCGTACCGATAAAAACGGCAACAAGCGCCAACTGCATGTCAGCCAGGCGCTGGATGTGCTTGATCCTTCCCCGGCCGCCTGCCAACCGCACACGGATGGAATACTGGCTTCCTGCGAATATTTCACCTGCGAAAAAATCGTAAACACAGGACTTTATAACGCAAGCACAAAAGAGGGATTCCACATCCTGTTTTTTGTAGAGGGCAACGGTCAAATCACCGGAGATGGTTTTGCAGAACCCTTTACAGCCGGTGACACCTATCTGCTCCCCCTGTCACTGGGTGATTATTCGATTGCAGGAAGCTGTATACTGCTGAGGGGAAAAGAATGAGCAAAGAACAATTCTTACGTACACAAATGTTGCTTGGAGAACAAGCGGTCGATCGGCTGCAAAAATCGGCCGTCGCCGTATTTGGGTTGGGAGGCGTTGGCGGGGCGGCGGCAGAAGCGCTTGCGCGCGCGGGAACCGGTAGATTTATACTGGTGGATAACGATACCGTCGACATTACCAATCTGAACCGGCAAATCATCGCAACCCATGAAACGGTTGGGCTACCAAAGGTCGAGGTGATGAAAAACAGGATTTTATCCATCAATCCCGGTGCAATCGTGGAAACACATCAACTATTTCTATTGGATCAGCCTGATTTTATCAAAAACTGTGATTATATCGTCGACGCAGTGGATACCGTCACGGCCAAAATAAATCTGGTGCTGTTTGCCGGCGAACATTCCATCCCCATTATCAGTGCAATGGGAACTGGTAACAAGCTGGACGCAGCACAGTTTGAAGTGGCAGATCTCTATCAAACCTCAGTTTGTCCTTTGTGCCGCGTCATGCGCCGGGAACTAAAAAAAAGAGGCGTAAAACGCCTCAAGGTTGTGTATTCCAAAGAACTGCCCCGTTCGGTCAACAGCCGTATCCCTGGCAGTATGCCTAATGTCCCGCCTGTAGCGGGAATGATTTTAGCGGGCGAGGTCATGCGGGATTTGGCTTTATTATAACAAGATTTTATTGAGAACATTTACTCCGCAGGAGTAAATGTTACATTAATAGCGTTTCAAGCTCGCGAAGCGGGGGATATATGCCCGCCGCTTGCCCTGTGAAGCGGAACCCGCCGCCTGTAGAGGCGGGGGAACTCTTAGCGAGGTTATAATTTCAGTTTATGCATCCTCCGCACCGCCTCGCGCGCGTTTTCGTGGTTACCAAATGCGGTAAGGCGGAAAAAGCCGTCGCCATTTTTTCCAAAGCCTGCGCCCGGCGTGCCTACCACGTGGGTCTCGCGCAGCAGCATATCAAAAAATTCCCAAGAGTCCATGCCGCACTTGAGCCAGATGTAGGGAGAATTTTTACCGCCGGTATACCAAATGCCCATCTCTTCCATAGCTTGGGCGATCAACCTTGCATTTTCCATGTAATACCGAACGCTTTCTTTTACCTGTTTTTGTCCTTCCTTTGTGAACACTGCGGCGGCGCCGCGCTGTACAATGTAGGGAACTCCGTTGAATTTTGTGGTCTGTCGGCGCAGCCATAGCTTGTTGAGGGAGAACCCATCAAAGCGCAAACCGGATGGTACGACGGTAAAACCGCAGCGCGTACCGGTAAACCCAGCCATTTTAGAGAAGGAACCAAACTCGATGGCACACTTTTCCGCTCCTTGAATCTCATAAATACTTTTGGGCAAATCCTCATCCTGGATAAACGATTCATACGCCGCATCAAACAGAATAATGGCGTCATGCTCCAGACAATAGTCTACCCACGCACCCAGCTGATCTTTTGTATAAACGGCGCCGGTTGGATTGTTCGGAGAACAAAGGTAGACGATATCAGCCTCCATCCCTTCCTCCGGCAGCGGCAGAAAAGCGTTTTCCTCATTTGCATTCATAAAAATAATCCTGCGGCCGGCCATGATGTTGGTATCTACATAAACAGGATAGACAGGGTCGGGGATTAATACACAATTATCAGACGAAAAGATATCCAATATGTTACCAAGGTCGCTTTTTGCCCCGTCGCTAATGAACACCTCATCAAGTGACAAGGCTATCCCCTTTTCAGCATAATATTTCTGAATCGCCTCCTGTAAAAATGGATACCCCTGCTCCGGGCCATAGCCGTGAAATCCTCCTGCCGTTCCCATCTCTGCAACCGCTTCTTCCATTGCAACTGTCACAGCCTTGCATAAGGGAAGAGTAACATCCCCGATCCCCAAACGGATCACCTGCGCATCCGGATTTTCACTGGAAAACTTCGAAACCCTGTGGGCAATGTCAGAAAAAAGATAGCTTTCTTTCAGATTACCAAAATTTTCATTAACCTTCATATCTTCCTCCTACGTATAGCTTGATGTAGATTGCTCAAATAGCAACTGTTCCGGAAAAAACAAATTCTGCGCTACCGGTCATAAAAACGGTTTCATCGGTAACCTTGATCAGCAAATCCCCGCCGCGCAGGTGAACGGTAATTTCTTGCCCGCCCTGACAATACCCGTTGGCAACCGCGGCGGCGGCAGACGCGCAGGCACCGGTACCGCAAGCTAAGGTTTCCCCGCTCCCTCTTTCCCAAACACGCATGGTCAGCGTCCGTTCGTCATCGACCCTGACAAACTCCGTATTGATCCCTTCGGGGAAAGCTGCGTGATGCTCGAACAAAGGACCGACAGCTTCGAGGGGGAATTTTTGCGGGTCGTCGACAAAAACTACGCAATGCGGATTTCCCATTGAGACACAGGTAACCGGATAGGGTTCGCCGCCAACCTCCAGAGGATGGTTTATCACCTGCTCCCCCTTCAGCAGTACCGGAATGAGAGATGGTGAAAATTCTGCCCGTCCCATGTCAACACAAACACCGGACACGCTTCCGGCCGTAATGCTCAAACAAAGCTCCTTGACTCCGCTTGGCGTTTCCACCAGTATCCTGTCCTGTTTGACCCTGCCGCTTTCATACAAATATTTTGCTACGCAGCGGATGGCGTTGCCGCACATCCTGCCTTCGCTCCCATCGGCGTTGAACATCCGCATCCGCGCATCTGCTATAGACGAAGGCAATATTAATACAATGCCATCGCCACCGATCCCAAAATGCCGGTCTGACAGCCGGATACTCAACTGATCTGGGTTCGAAATGATAGTATCAAAACAATCAAAATAGATATAATCGTTTCCACAACCCTGCATCTTAAAAAAATCCATTTCCACTCTCCTAACATAACAAATATCTTACGCATTTACTATCCTAAGTCTCATAGGTAGTCAAGATACTCTCCGCCACCTGCGCCCGCGTACAGCGCAAATCCATCGCCTGCTTTTCGATATAGCGGTGTGCCTGCTGCTCCGTCATGTTCAGATATTGGATCAGTGCACATTTTGCCCGGTCTACCAGCCGTATTTCCGCAATCTTTTGCTGTAGCTTAAGATTTTCCTGCCGCAGTCCGGCCATTCGATGGCTGGTTGCGGATACCAGCCGCAATGTCTGGAAAAAAATTAGTTTTCCGACAGGTTTCGGCAAAACAGCCACTCCATAGCCTTCCAATTTATATGATATACTATCCGCGATATCTGCCTTCACCATCAAAATCACACCAGCCATCGTAGTCTGGGTGACAAGAAAGGCAAGGTCTTGCCCAAACTCATCCGAAAGCGGGGTTACAATCAAAACCAACTCAAAATCCTTTTGAGCGAGCATTCTTCGCGCCTCACTGCCGCTCGATGCCATGGTCACCGGCGTATAAGACGCCGTGCGCAGCATCTGGAGCATAGCGTCCCTGGACTTTTCCGCACTTGATACCAAAAGGATGTCCACCGTCCCACCACCGTTCCATTTTCATGATCTATTTTAGAAAAATTTTTGGTATTCAAACGCTTCCTTATCCTTCGCCGCCTGGTATTCCTCCCATTGCTTCCGGGTCGCGGCAAGAAAATTATTCAGGGTTTTCTGTGGGATGATCCTTTGAACAAATTTACTGTTTTCAGCTTCCTTCCATGCCGCCTCAAGATCCTGTGGCAATGTTTCTATGTTTTCCAAAATATCCCTGTCCGCAGTGAAAAGGTCAACATTTGTCGGACTACAAAGTTGGCTGCTGTTCTCAATTCCGTCCAACCCTGCATGGATCAAAAGCGAAAATGCGATATAGGGATTGCAAAATGGGTCGGCCGAACGCAGCTCCATACGGGATTCATCCTCACCTGCCGCCGGGATTCGGATGAGTTGGGAACGGTTCTGGTGCGACCAGGTAATATAACGCGGCGCCTCGAAGCTTCCGAAGCGGCGGTAGGAATTGGTGATGGGATTTAAAAAGACCGTGATTTCCCGGATGCGTTCCATCACGCCGGCGATAAAACAATCTGCCTCTGCCCCGCCGCTTTGAAAAATATTTTTTCCATTTTTTATAAACGACAGGTTGATGTGCAGACCGTTTCCGCTTTCTTCTGCAATCGGCTTTGGCATAAACGAGGCATGGAGGCCGCTTTGGGCTGCGATCGTACGGACGACTGCTTTAAAAGTAACAAGATTATCAGCAGCAGCCAGCGCGTCGCTGTATTTAAAATCGATTTCGTTTTGTCCCGGTCCCTGCTCGTGGTGCGAGCTTTCCGGTCGAATGCCCATTTCTTCCAATGTTAGGCAAATTTCACGCCGCACATTTTCTCCCTTATCGTCCGGCGCGATGTCCAAATACCCGGCAGTATCATGCGGACGTTTTGTCGGTATCCCCAGATCATCCGTCTCAAACAAATAAAATTCGCATTCCGGCCCGATCCGGCATTCATAGCCCATCTGCTCCGCCCTGTGGACTGCACCAGAGAGCAGTGCCCTGCAATCCCCTTCAAACGGAAGGCCGTTGGGGTGTTTGATATCACAAAAGAACCGTACCACCCTCCCGTGCTGCGGCCTCCAGGGGAGGACGGACAGGGAGGAGGGATCGGGATGTAAAAACAGATCGGATTCCTCCACGTTCATAAACCCATCAATAGCAGAAGCGTCAAAGGATATTCCGGTTTTAAAAACGCGCGGCAGTTCTTCGGCGATTACCGAGATGTTTTTCATCCTGCCAAAAATATCGCAAAAGGCCATCCGAATAAACTTCACATCGTTTTCCTGTACAAATTGCAGCACCTCATTTTTGGTGTATAGCATCTTAATACTCCATTCTGCCGGCATATGCGGCATAAAATAGTTCTTAGTTTTGCGTATAAAGCTGATGATATGGATTTTTGCTGTCCGGGGTCAGAAGATAAAACCGATGTGACAAAATCTCTTTGCGGTCCTGTCCGAATACATCACAAAACTCATCGATAAAGGGCTGTATCTCGCTCAAATCCGATACCTCCTGCCCGACCACCTGCTCAGGCAGGTCATGGGGCAATTCATCACATCTTAAATAAATTTTACCACCATGCATACCAGTACCGCAAAAGTTCCCAACCGGCGTTTTCCCCTGATTTTCCATTCCCAGCACGATAATAATCCCCCCTGCTTGATATTCCCCAAGAAAGCTCCCTGCTGCTCCCCCTATCACCAAAACCGGAAGTTTTTTTTGATATGCCTTCATGTGGATACCAGCGCGATATCCCGCATTGCCGCGGACATAAATCCGGCCGCCGCGCATCGCATAGCCGGTCGCGTCTCCGGAGGAACCGTCGATATAAATTTGTCCATCATTCATGGTATCCCCCGTTGCATCCTGCGCGTTGCCATGCACATAAATAGTGGCGCCGTTTAAATAGGCGCCCAGCGCGTTGCCCGGCGTTCCTAAAACTGTGATCGTCTTATCCGATAATCCTGTGCCTATGTAGCGCTGTCCAACGCAGTCCTCAATGATTACATCCTCGTCCTCTGATGCCCTGACAGCCTGATTCAGCAGTTTAAAATGCTGTTCCCGCGCGTTTAATCTCATATCTGTATTCCTCCTAACTTTTAAACCATTCTCACGATTCGCCGGCATGTTTGATACCTAGAATTCCCAATTCCCGGTCCGTCAGCCCTACTCCTCGCAGCATCAGACGGTTGCCGCGCAGAGCCTCGATGGAGTTGATCCCCATTCCGCCCATCATTTCCTTGATTTCATGCGTCCAGGCAGTAATCAGATTGACCAGCCGTTGGCATCCAATGTCCGGATTCAGACGCTTGACCAGCTCCGGCCGTTGTGTCGCGATCCCCCAGTTGCACTTTCCTGTATGGCAACTCCGGCACAGATGGCATCCCAGTGCCAGCAGTGCGCTTGTCGCAATGTACACCGCATCTGCCCCCAGGGCAATCGCTTTTACGATGTCGGCGCTGTTTCGGATGCTGCCGCCCGCCACTATCGAGACATGCCCACGGATTCCTTCTTCCCGCAGCCTCTGGTCCACGCTGGCAAGAGCAAGCTCAATGGGGATGCCGACGTTGTCACGTATCCGCGTCGGCGCGGCGCCTGTTCCGCCTCGAAAACCGTCAATTGCAATGATATCTGCGCCGCTTCTGGCAATACCGCTTGCGATTGCCGCTACATTATGAACCGCTGCAATTTTTACGATCACGGGCTTTTGATAATCGGTTGCTTCTTTTAACGAAAACACGAGCTGGCGTAGATCCTCGATCGAATAGATGTCGTGGTGCGGTGCAGGTGAGATCGCATCCGACCCTTCCGGGATCATACGTGTCTTTGAAATGTCGCCTACGATCTTTGTTCCCGGCAGATGTCCCCCGATACCCGGTTTCGCTCCCTGCCCCATCTTGATCTCGATCGCCGCGCCCGCTTCCAGATAATCCTTATAAACCCCAAACCGACCGGAGGCCACCTGTACGACAGTGTTTTTGCCATATTGGTAAAAATCCTTATGTAGGCCGCCCTCCCCGGTATTATAGAAGATACCGAGCTGTTGCGCGGCGCGGGCCAGACTCTCGTGTGCGTTATAACTGATCGAACCGTAGGACATGGCCGAAAACAGAATCGGGGTTGACAGTTCCAATTGGGGCGGCAGATTGTTTATCAGCTTTCCCTGTCCGTCCCTTTGGATGTCACAGGTCTTTTTCCCCAAGTAAGTTCTGGTTTCCATCGGTTCCCGCAACGGATCGATAGACGGATTGGTAACCTGGGAAGCGTTGAGCAGGATTTTGTCCCAATAAACCGGAAATTTCTCCGGGTTCCCCATCGAGGACAACAAAACGCCCCCACCCTCTGCCTGGCGGTAAACCTCGGTAATCACGCTGCTGGTCCAGTTTTCATTTTCACGGAATGCATGGTCTGTTTTCACGATCTTGAGCGCTCGTGCCGGACACAACGATACGCACCTGTGGCAGTTGACGCATTTGGACTCGTCGCTTACCATACGTCCTCGTTCTTCGTCAAAACAATGTACCCCATTGGCGCATTGGTGTTCACAGGCGCGGCAGGCATTGCACCGGACCATATCCCGTACCACCTCAAATTCCGGATAGATAGTATTAATAGGCATTATTGTTCACCTCCGTCCAATTTTACAATGACCGGTTCTCCGCCCCGTGGAGACCAGATGCGGTCTAATTCCGGCTCTATGATGCGTATGGCGCATTCCTCGCTTGCGATATAGACCATTTTATCCTTCTCGCCCACCACCATGGAACGAAGCTTCAGCCTATCGTTAAGCGCCATCATGCCGCCCGCAAAACCGAACAGGATGGAAAACGGGCCGGTGATCAACAGACTGGAAAACATGTTGCGCAGATAGGTCAACGTTTTTTGGGTTTCTGCATCTTTTTTTTCAATCGTGCTCCAAAACGGTGCCGCGATCACACTGGCGGCTTCCTCTAATGTCAAACCTTTCTTCCGCAGTAGAAAATCTAATATATAGGTAATAACCTCGGTATCGGTCAACAAATTGCATTTATAGCCAAACATCTCAATATAGCGGCGGTTAGCGTCGTAAGAGGATATTTCGCCGTTATGTACAATCGAATAATCCAGCATAGCAAAGGGATGTGCGCCGCCCCACCAGCCCGGCGTATTGGTCGGATAGCGCCCATGTGCCGTCCAGCAGTATCCCTCGTACTCCTCCAGCCGGTAGAATTCCCCTACATCCTCCGGAAATCCAACCGCCTTAAATACGCCCATATTTTTCCCGCTTGAAAATACATACGCCCCATCGATATAGGTGTTGATGCGGATGATGCAGCGTGCTACAAACTCCTTTTCGTCCAACTGGCTTTCCTCCAGCTTTGTTGGAAGCGGCCGGACAAAATACCGCCAGATCAGCGGCTCATCGGTAATCTTTGGCGTCTTGCGTAC
Source organism: uncultured Clostridia bacterium (assembly GCA_902478725.1). Classification (GTDB taxonomy): domain Bacteria; phylum Bacillota; class Clostridia; order HGM11514; family HGM11514; genus CABSMD01. The sequence continues at coordinate 7,062 of CABSMD010000024.1, read as the reverse complement.
AGGAATTTTTGAGAGATTAATCACGTCGAAGTGAGCGTTTAAGAAGCTCTCACACTCCTCCTTGGCGCGAACGTGATCATAAAACAGATGAAAAGCATATAATTCCTTATACTGCGGGTAAATACCGTATCCAGCAAACCCGCCGCCCAAGCCATTGGACCGGTCGTGCATTGTCGCAATTGATTTTATGATTTCCTCCCCGTTCAGCCGTCTGCCGTCCCTTGCAAAGATTCCGGATATTGCGCATCCTGACGGTATCCTGACTTGTCCTTCCTTCCGCATAACGATTCCTCCCACGTTTGAGATAAAAAAGAAAGGTGTCCATCCGACAGAAACGGCCGAAGCCTTCTCTCGGATGAACACCTTTGTTCATTACCCTCATTATACTAGCATGATAAATATTTGTCAAGTGTTATTTTGAAGTTTTCAAAATAAATCTTTCATTTACAAGCATTTTTAAGGTAATATATAGAAATAAGTCTCACAAAACGAAACTAAAATAAAAAAACTTGCAAAAATTTCGAAAAGCGGGTTGACAAATGAAAAAAATAGGTGTATACTGGGTGCAAGAAACAGCAAAGGCGCTGTGGGTAGAATACCCGCAGCGTCTATTTTATTTTGGAAAGGATTGTGTGAGCATGAGTAAAACGATGATTCCGAAAGGCTACCAATCGACCCTGAGCGTTTACGAGACACAAACGGCGATCGGACAGGTAAAGAGAAAATTTGAAGACTCCCTGTCCAAAGTGCTCAATCTAAAGCGTGTGTCAGCGCCATTGTTTGTCAATCCGTCAACAGGACTCAATGATGATCTAAACGGCGTGGAGCGTCCGGTCAGCTTTGACATTCTTGAAACAGGAACCGAGGCACAGGTGGTCCACTCCCTGGCAAAGTGGAAACGAATGGCGCTTTACCAATACGGCTTCACTTCCGGTGAAGGAAGTTTTACCGTCATGATCGCAATCCGGCGGGATGAAGAAATGACCAATCTGCATTCCATTTATGTCGACCAGTGGGACTGGGAAAAGGTGATAACGAGGGAAACCAGGAATATTGCCTATCTGAAAGAAACCGTAACAGCCATTGTAAATGCCATATGCGATACGTTGGATGAAGTCAAAAGCAGATTTCCGAAACTGCCGGTCTCTCTCTCCCGCGAAATCAGCTTTGTAACCACCCAGGAGCTCGAAGACCTGTACCCGCAGATGGAGCCGAAAGAACGCGAGGACGCTTACTTAAAAGACCACAGAACCGCTTTCATTATGCAGATCGGCGATGCTTTAAAATCCGGCATTAAGCACGACGGCCGGGCGCCTGACTATGACGATTGGTCCTTAAACGGCGACATCGTGTTCTACAACGACCTGCTAGGCCGGGCGTTTGAGGTATCTTCCATGGGCATCCGGGTAGATGCAAAGGCATTGGATGAGCAGCTTACCAAAGCCGGCTGTGATGACCGGCGCAAGTTACCGTTCCATCAAATGCTGCTTGACGGTACTCTGCCGCTGACCATGGGTGGTGGGATCGGACAATCGAGAATCTGTATGTTGCTGCTGGGAAAAGCGCATATCGGTGAGGTACAGGTCTCGATCTGGGACGAGAAAACCAAACAAATCTGTAAAGAGGCAGGCGTAACGCTTCTATAAATCATTTGTAATTGCAAAGGAGGAACTTTTATGTCGAAATTATCCGAACTCTACAGCAGCATGGTATTTAACGATTCTGTCATGCAGGAGAAGCTGCCGCACGATATCTATAAGCAACTGAAAAAGACGATTGAGGATGGTAAGACACTGGGACCAAACGTTGCCAACGTCGTGGCCAATGCCATGAAGGACTGGGCGCTAGAAAAAGGTGCCACCCACTTTACCCACTGGTTCCAGCCGATGACCGGCATTACCGCCGAAAAGCATGACAGCTTCATCTCCCCCACAAAAGACGGTCATGTTATCACCGAATTCTCCGGTAAGGAGCTTGTAAAGGGTGAGCCGGACGCGTCCAGTTTTCCTTCCGGCGGACTGCGCGCCACCTTTGAGGCCAGAGGATATACCGCATGGGACCCCACCTCTTATGCCTTTATCAAGGACGGCACCCTGTGTATTCCGACAGCGTTTTGCTCCTACGGCGGGGAGGCATTGGATAAGAAAACTCCGTTGCTGCGCTCCATGGAGGCGATCAATAAGCAGGCATTACGAATTTTGCGGCTGTTTGGCAGTAGTGCCAGACGGATCGTCACCACGGTCGGGCCAGAGCAGGAATATTTCCTGATTGATAAAAAGCTGTACGAACAAAGAAAAGATCTGATCTTTACCGGACGTACCTTGTTCGGCGCAAAACCGCCGAAAGGACAGGAGCTGGAGGATCATTATTTTGGGGCGATCCGCCCGCGCGTATCGGCCTTTATGAAAGAGCTGGATGAAGAACTGTGGAAGCTGGGCATCCTGGCCAAAACCAAGCACAACGAGGTCGCGCCCGCGCAGCATGAGTTAGCGCCGATCTTTACCACGACCAACATTGCCACCGACCACAACCAGCTCACCATGGAGGTGATGAAAAAGGTAGCGGACCGGCATGGGCTTGTCTGCCTACTGCATGAAAAACCGTTTGCCGGCGTCAACGGCAGCGGTAAGCACAACAACTGGTCAATCTCGACCAGCGATGGCGTCAATCTGCTTGAACCCGGCAGTTCGCCGCATGAAAACGCACAATTTTTGCTGTTTTTATGCGCGGTTATCCAGGCTGTGGACGATTATCAGGACTTATTGCGCATCTCAGTTGCCAGTGCCGGAAACGACCATCGTTTGGGGGCCAACGAGGCACCGCCGGCCATCGTGTCGATGTTTTTGGGGGATGAATTGACCGAAATACTAGAGTCAATTGAGTCCGGCCATCATTACGATGAAAAGGAAAAGACAGAAATGGAGGTTGGTGTCCATGTACTTCCCCGCTTCCCCAAGGATACGACAGACCGCAACCGTACCTCTCCTTTCGCCTTTACCGGCAACAAATTTGAGTTCCGTATGCTGGGCTCTACCGTATCAATTGCAGGACCCAATATCATTCTGAATACTATCGTAGCAGAATCTCTCAGTCAATTTGCAGATTGTTTGGAAAAGGCGCCGGATTTTACTTCGAGCTTAAACGAACTGATTAAAAGCACAATCAAAAAGCACAAGAGGATCATCTTCAACGGCAACAATTATTGCGAAAGCTGGCTGGAGGAGGCTTCCAAACGCGGCCTGCTGAACCTGAAAACAACGGCGGATGCGCTGCCCTTGTTTGCTGCCGATAAAAACATCGAGCTGTTTACAAAGCATAAAATCTTTACGGAAACCGAAATTCGTTCCCGCTGTGAGATCATGTTGGATAATTACTGCAAAGTGCTTCAAATCGAGGCGCTTACCATGCTGGAAATGGTGCGCAAAGAGATCCTGCCGGCAGTGCTGTCCTACATAAAAGAGTTAAGCGAGATGGCGCTGAACAAAAAACAGTTATCCCTGCCCATTGAACTGGAAGAGTCACTGATTGCGAGGCTGTCCTCTCTGGCGGGATGCCTTAGCAAAAAAGCGGAGCATCTGGACATCTGCCTGATTGAAACAAAAAATCATACTACTGTCGAAAAGTGCGCAAACTATTTTGAGGCTTCGGTGCTTACCGCCATGGTGGAGCTTCGCGCGGTCGCGGATGAGCTTGAGGTCATCACCGCAAAGAAATACTGGCCATATCCGACCTACGGAGACCTGCTGTTCAGCGTATAGACCACTTAGGAGGCGAAGGTTTTTGACAAGTGATAAGCCAAAGGAAGAATGCGGTATTTTTGGGCTTTACAATAAGGATGACATAGATACCGCCAAAATTATGTATTACGGCCTCTATTCCCTGCAACATCGCGGGCAGGAAAGCTGTGGGATCGTAAGCAGCGAGGGCTATGAAATCCATTCCCATAAAGGATTGGGCCTCACAAACGAGGTGTTCGACGAGCTTACCCTATCGCCTCTGGGAGGCGGGATGGCGGTGGGACATGTCCGTTATTCTACAACCGGCGGCAATACCATTGAAAATGCCCAGCCGCTGGTTACCAAATACAGCAAAGGGACGCTGACCATCGCCCATAACGGCAATATCTCCAATGCTGCAAAGCTGCGAAGCCAGCTGGAGAAAGACGGCGCGATCTTTCAGACCACCAACGATACCGAGATTATCGCGTTTTTAATCGCAAGAGCCAGACAACATACCCCGTCAGTCGAGCAGGCGGTCTCCGAGGTGATCAAAAAACTGGAAGGCGCGTTTTCCCTGCTGGTGATGAGTCCGCGCAAACTGATTGCAGTCAGAGACCCCTATGGAATCCGGCCGCTATGTATCGGAAAAATCAAAAATAGCTACCTGTTTTCCTCCGAATCCTGTGCGCTCGACGCAGTGGGCGCGGCCTATCTTCGTGATGTGGAGCCCGGCGAAATCGTCATTGCAACCGGAGACGATGCGTTGCAATCCAGAAAGGAGCATTGCGGGAAAAGACCGGCCCTGTGTATCTTTGAACACATCTATTTTGCCCGTCCGGACAGCGTAATAGACCATCAAAGCGTATACGAGGCACGCATCGAGGCGGGGCGTGCGCTGGCCCGGGAAAGCAAGGTAGAGGCGGATCTGGTGATCGGTGTTCCGGATTCCGGTATCATAGCGGCATTGGGCTATGCAAGGGAGTCAAAAATCCCCTTTGGAGAAGGTTTGGTCAAAAACCGTTTCGTCGGCCGCACCTTTATCCAGCCCGCGCAAAATCAACGTCAGGAGAGTGTTCATATCAAGCTAAATGTGCTTGCCTCCAACGTTGTGGGAAAGCGGATCGTCATGATCGACGACTCCATCGTACGCGGAACGACGATTACCAACATCGTCAAAATGCTGCGCAAGGCCGGTGCGCGGGAGGTACATGTTCGGATCAGCTCCCCTCCGTTCCTATGGCCCTGCTTTTTCGGAACCGATATCTCCAATCGGGAACAACTGGCCGCAAACCAGTTTTCAATGGAAGAGTTGCGCTCGCGAATTCAGGCGGATTCCCTCGCATTTTTAAAGATCGAATCACTCAAGGGTATTGCAAAGCATTCCAAGGTAACCTTTTGCGATGCTTGCTTTACCGGAAACTACCCGTTTCCTGTTCCAATCCATGCCGACAAATCGGCATTTGAAGATAAATAAAATAGGGGAAAGCTTACACAAAGGCGTGTATTGTAAGACCTGAAGGCTCCATCTAAGAGTCTGTGGCGGGTCTTGGAATATACGTCTTTCTGCTTTCAGAACACGTCCTGTCCGTCCCACGGCAGGAACGCGAAAAAATCAGATGGGTTGAAAGGAAGGATCTTATGTTTTCATCGGTTGACACAATTTGGGTCTTAATGGGGGCATTATTAGTATTCTTTATGCAGGCAGGTTTTGCCATGGTAGAAACAGGCTTTACCAGAGCCAAAAACGCCGGTAACATCATCATGAAAAACCTGATGGACTTTGCAATCGGCACTCTCGTCTTCTGGTTCATTGGTTTTGGATTGATGTTTGGTGGCGACGGGCCTTTCATCGGCGGACTGGACTTTTTTATCCGCGGTGATTACGCAAGCTCAATGGGCCTGACCTTTCCCACAGCGGCATTCATTATCTTCCAGACCGTGTTTTGTGCTACTGCAGCCACCATCGTCTCAGGCGCAATGGCGGAACGGACAAAATTCATCTCCTATTGTTTTTACAGCGCCATCATCAGCCTCGTGATCTATCCTATCTCCGGTCATTGGATCTGGGGTGGAGGCTGGCTGTCGGGCTTAGGATTCCATGATTTTGCCGGTTCCACAGCAGTACATATGGTCGGCGGCGTTGCTGCGCTGGTCGGCGCGAAAATATTGGGACCGCGTATCGGCAAATACGATAAGGACGGAAAGCCCAAAGCGATTCCCGGCCACAGCCTGACACTCGGTGCACTGGGGGTATTTATCCTCTGGTTCGCATGGTTTGGCTTCAACGGCTGTTCCACCGTTTCCATGACAGGCGACAGCACACTTACCTCAGCCAGCAACATCTTTGTTACAACCAACATGGCGGCGGCCACCGCAACCGTTACGGTTATGCTCATTACCTGGATCCGTTACAAAAAACCGGATGTGTCCATGACCTTAAACGGCTCCTTGGCGGGCCTGGTTGCCATTACTGCGGGTTGCGATATGGTTTCCCCAGTGGGTGCGTTCTTTATCGGCCTTGCAGCGGCCTTCGCGGTCGTGTTCGGTATTGAATTTGTCGATAAGAAGCTTAAAATCGACGATCCAGTCGGCGCAATCGGAGTCCATGGCGTCTGCGGTGCGCTCGGTACGATCCTGCTTGGGTTCTTTGCGGTGGATGGTGGCCTGTTTTATGGCGGCGGCTTCCATATGCTGGGTGTGCAGGCTCTGGGAGTCGTTTCGGTTATCGCCTGGGTGGCGGTCACCATGACGGTCGTATTCTTCATCATTAAAAAGACGGTCGGGCTGCGCGTATCCCGTCAGGAAGAGATCGCCGGCCTCGACATTGAGGAACATGGCCTGGTCAGCAGCTACGCGGACTTTATGCCGATGATGGACACTGCCGGCGTTGCAGTTGGTAAAACCCCAGAACTGTTAGGTAAAACGCCGGTCGAACAGGCGGTGCCAGTCGAACTTGTCTCTACAGCGGGTGAACCTGTAGCATCTGATGTCAAAATTACCAAGGTAGCCATCGTAACAAAGCAGAGCAAGTTTGAGGACCTGAAAGAGGCCATGAACAGCATCGGTATCACCGGTATGACCGTGACACAGGTGCTTGGATGCGGTATGCAGAAAGGCAGCTCGGAATACTACCGCGGTGTGGAACTCGACATCAACCTGCTGCCAAAGATCAAGGTCGAAATTATCGTCTGTAAGGTTCCTGTGCGGACGGTCATCGAAACCGCGAAACAGATTCTATATACCGGCCATATCGGCGACGGAAAAATTTTCGTGTATGACGTTGAAAATGTCGTGAAAGTACGTACGGGCGAAGAGGGGTATGCGGCCTTGCAGGATGTAGAAT
>CABSMD010000023.1 GCA_902478725.1 uncultured Clostridia bacterium | reverse complement strand
GATGGCGGCAATGATCAGCCCTAATGAGCCGCCACCAAAACCACCGACAAAAACACCCCCGCTGCTGTAGCCGCCATAACCGCCGCTATATCCGCCTCCCGAACTCGAGCTTCCGCCAGAGCTGGAACCACCGCTGGAATAGCTGTTTTGGTTACCGACGCCAAGCTGTTCCACCCGCGCCGGTTCCCCGTCCCACGCAGCCGTTCCACCGTATGAAACGGCCGCATGGACTATCGCAAAAGCCTGAAACAACAGCAGTACACAAACCGCAAGCATTGCCAGGATTCTTTTTTTCATCCTTTCCCCTCTTTTCCCTAGAAATTTTCGCCGGTGAACCGACACAACACCCAGTTGTACTCCCCTGTTGTAATGACTGAATGGCAGTATACGCACTCCCCCGCTGAGGTAACCTTGCACGGCGCACCACAGTTGGGGCAGTTGGTTACATGCAGATCAGCCGGATTCTCCTTTGTTTTGCTTCCCACAGTCCGTGTAAAAGTAAGGGTATGCACCATCCGCCAGCGCGTTTTTCTATCGCCCGCCGTGACCCGGCCGGTCGCGGTCTCCATGACATAATCGATCATGCTGGTACGCATCTTGACCACCAGATATTCATGGTTGCCTTCTATATAGAAGCGGGCCAAAAAACTGTCCTTCACAGCGATCTGCTCAAGATGATTGACCGTTCCGTTACGCTTGTATTCCTCCAACTGCTGGCTGTGCTCACGAAACAGCTCCTCCGACTCAAACGGTCGGATCATCGACCAGTCCTGTTTGGTCCACGCCTCATTCAGCGTCAGGAACACCTCACCCGCCCAGGTCAAAAACGCGGCCTCGGAAAAACCCGGGTCGGATTTTTGGATTTCAACCGCCGGGCTGACAGACGGACGGATAAATTTCACACGCGGATACCCCGGCGTGCGCCCGTTCATCCTTTTTTTATACAAAAAGCCTATTATACACAACGCGAAGAAACCCAAAGAAAGAAAAAGAAGGAATGTACCGGCGTTTTCATCCGAATCAGCTGAAAAACCGGAGGTAGTACCGTAGCTCCCGCCTGTACCGCCGAAACTGCCGGAAGAGTAGCCGGAATCATATGCTCCGTCCTGGTCGTCTTCCTTCTCCTGAAGTCCACGTCCTTTGGTATAATCGTTTTGGTTGCCGACGCCCAACTGCTGTACCCGAACATCCGCGATAGACTGTTTATTATCGTCTACCGCCAAAACGGTTACGGGAATCATGAGGCATATCGCAAGAAGTGCCAGCATCCATTTTTTCATAATACCCTCCGAATTTGCATTTTCCCTCTATTGCACGGGCGGAAACCGGTCGTATATAATCTTGCGCGGGCAGGCCTCAAAGCACTTGCCGCAATGGGTACATTTTGTATAGTCAATGGTTGCGTTATTGTTCTCAATCGTAATCGCGCCGAATTCGCATTTCTTCTCACAGATGCGGCAGCCGATACAGCCGGTTTCACACACGCTTCTGGTCACCGCGCCTTTATCGGCAGAGGAGCAGAGCACATCAAACCGCCGGCTGGCCGGAACCAACGAGATGATCCCCTTAGGGCAGATTTCGACGCACCGTCCGCAGGCGGTACATTTCTCGGGATCAACCACTGCAACGCCGTCTTGTACCGCAATCGCGCCGAACTGGCAGACCTTCTCACAGCTACCAAATCCGATACAACCATAGCTGCAAGCCTTCGGCCCGCCGCCCAACCGCGCGGCAGCCACACAGTCGTGCAGACCGTTATAGTCATATTTATCAGAAGTACACCCACCATAGCAGAACACCACGGCAGATTGCTTTTCCTCTTCACTTGGCGCGGCAACACCCATGATTTCGGCGATCTTAGCAGCCGAATCCGCGCCCCCCACGGGACATCCGTTGACCTTTGCCTTACCGTCGAGGACGTTTTGCGCAAAGCTGGCACACCCCGCAAAGCCGCACCCACCACAGTTCGCACCGGGCAGAACCTCCTGGATCTGCTCCAGCCGGGGATCGGTATCCACATGAAATATCTTGGAGGCAACCGCCAATATAACACCGAATACCAGCCCGACACCGCCGATACTCAACGCAGGTATTAGAATACTCATCGTCCCTCTCCTATCCGCCCGGTTGACCGCCGGGCTGTAATTACCGTCATATCTTGATTAATCCGTTAAAGCCTAAAAACGCAAGCGCAAGCAGGCCTGCCGAGATCAGCGCGATCGGAAAGCCCTGCAGGGGCTTTGGCACATCGGACATGTTTTCGCGTATCCCGGCAAAGATCAATATGGCAAGCGTGAAACTCAAGCCGCCGGAAAAACCACTTACGGTTGTGGCAATGAAGTTGTACCCCTTGGTCATGTTGGAAATCGCAACACCCAGCACCGCGCAGTTGGTGGTGATCAGCGGCAGGTAGATACCCAGCGCCTGATACAACGAGGGGCTCACCTTTTGCAGCACCATTTCCACAAATTGAACCAGGCAGGCAATGACCAGGATAAACGCAATCGTTTGCAGGTACATCATATCGAAGGTTTCCAGCAAGCACTTTTGCACCAGATAGGTCAGCATCGACGCCATTGTCATGACGAAGGTAACCGCCATACCCATACCCAGTGCGGTCTCCACCTTTTTGGAAACACCCAGGAATGGACAGATTCCCAAAAACTGTGCCAAGACAAAATTGTTGACCAGGATTGTCGCCAATGAAATGAGAAGAAGATCCTTAAACATGCTTCGCCCTCCTCATCTTAAACCAGTTGATCAGTCCCAACACGATACCGAGCGTCAAAAACGCGCCCGGCGGCATCAGCATGATGAGCACCGGCGTATAGGACTGGCCGAACACCGAAAAGCCAAGCAGCGTCCCCGCGCCCAACAGCTCGCGGATCGCGCCCAGAATAGTAAGCGCAAGCGTGAAGCCCAAGCCCATACCGAGGCCGTCCAAAACGGAAGGCAGAACCTTGTTTTTGGAAGCATACGCCTCCGCGCGGGCCAGGATGATACAGTTGACCACAATCAGTGGGATGAACAGGCCCAACGTTTTTGAGATATCGGGAAAATAGGCCTTTAAAAGCATTTCCACCAACGTCACAAATCCTGCGATTACAACGACATAGGAAGCAATGCGGATTTTAGACGGAATAAACTTTTTGATGAGGGAAATCACCGCATTGGAGCCGATCAAAACTGCCGTGGCGGACAGCCCCATCCCCAACGCGTTGACCACGCTGGTGGATGTCGCCAGCGTCGGACACATGCCGATCAGCTGCACCAGCACAGGATTGTTATCAATCAAGCCGTTTTTGACGATTGCCAGGTTGCCGTTCTTCATTGCGCTATTTTTCATTGTGCCACCCCCTGACCCATAATGTCCCGCACAGCCTTGATGGCCTCATTCACGCCGGTTGTTACCGCGCGGGAAGAGATCGTCGCACCGCTGATGGCGGAAATCTTGCCCTCCGCCCCGGCGCCCTTGACCACCTCCAGATTACCGCCTTTGCCGGCAAACTGGCCGATAAAGGCAGGTTCGGTTGCTTTCGATCCCAGGCCGGGCGTTTCGGAGAGTTCAATAATTTTGACCCCCTGCACCACACCGTCCGTCCCGACGCCGACCATCAGCTTGATGTCTCCGCCGTAGCCGGGCGAGGATACCCCGACGCAGTACCCGCTTCCATTTTGTGCGCGTGCCACAGAGGTCACCATGCCACTTTGGTAATTCAGGTCCTCAAAGGAATCGGCGGAGGGCAGTACCTCCTGCTGCGCCTGCGCAACCGTTTTCTGCTCCAAATCTTCAATAATAGGGGCGGTTATGCCGTTTGCCACCGCCAGTACCGCAGTCACGACCGCGCAGATGATAAACAGGATGGCGGCAAGCCGCACCACTTCGTTTTTAAGCATGTTTGCGCACCTCCCCAAATCGCTTTGGCAACGTCAGCCGGTCGATCAGCGGCGTCAGCGCGTTCATGAATAAAATTGCGTAGGTTACGCCCTCGGGATATCCTCCGTAAAGCCGGATGACTGCCGTGATCAGGCCACAGCCAATCCCCATGATGATCTTTCCTTTGGGAGTGATCGGCGAGGTAGTATAATCGGTCGCCATGAAAAATGCGCCGAGCACCACACCTCCCGAAAGGAGATGGTATAAAAAATCTCCGGCAAATAAGGTCTCCCCACCGAAGACAAAGGTGACAACCGCCAGCGTTCCTAAGTAAAAAAGCGGGACGCGAAGATGAATGACCCCACGGATCAGCAGGTAGGCCGCACCGATCAAAAGCAGGAGTACCGAGGTTTCGCCAATACAACCGGGTACCTTGCCCAAAAACAGGTCCATATAGCTGTAGGCTCCCATTTCGCCCGCCTTGGCCACGGCCAGCGGCGTCGCCGACGAGACCGCGTCTATCCCGCCACGCGAGGCTAAGGCATTCACCCAGGTCGTCATCGGTACCGGGAAAGAAGCCAGAAGTAACGCCCGAGCCGCAAGCGCCGGATTCATAAAATTCTTGCCAATCCCGCCGAAAAACTGCTTGACGATGACGATTGCAAAAAAATCGCCCACGATCACCATCCAAAGCGGCAGGGTCGCCGGTACGCTCATAGCGAGCAGAAGCCCTGTTACAATCGCCGAGCAGTCGTGGATGGTGGATTTTTTCTTACAGACCGCACACCACAGATACTCAAACACCACACAGGCGGCAACGCTGACCGCCGCTAAAATGAGAGCTTGTACGCCGAAAAAATATACGCCGCCGATCAAAGGAATCAAAAGCGCGATCACCACATCCAGCATGATCCGGCTGATACTGTCCCGGGCATAGACGTGGGGCGACGAGGTTACCAGAAATCTCTCCTCCATTGTTAATTCCCCTTCTGTTTCTTTTTTCTATTTTGCAGCAGCTGTTTTCCCAACCGGAAGGATTGCACCAGCTGCCGTTTGCACGGACAGATATAGGAACACGCACCGCATTCGATGCAGTCCATCAGCCCGATCTTGGCGGCCCCGTCGTAGTCGCCCATACCGATGTATTTATTCATGTACGCCGGGGTCAGTCCCATGGGACATGCCTTGATACAGCGCCCGCAGCGCGTGCAGGGGCTTTCTGCAAAAGCCAACGCCTCCCTTTTGTCAAAGGCGAGGATCGCGGAGACCCCCTTGGTCACCGGCACGTCGAGCGAGGACATCGCCATCCCCATCATCGGTCCGCCCGCAATCATCTTGACCGGCTCGGAGGAAAAACCGCCCGCCTGTTCGATCAGGCAACGTACCGGCGTTCCTAGCTTAACCGAAAAATTACAGGGGTTTTTGATAGCACCTCCGGACACCGTCACGATCCGGCGCAGCAGGGGCAACCCGTCATAGACAGCGCGGGCAATCGCTACCGCCGTATCGATGTTGAGCACGATCACACCCACGGAAGACGGCAGCTGCCCCGACGGCACCTCCCGCCCGGTCACCGCTTTGATCAAATGTTTCTCCGAGCCCTGTGGATACTTGGTTTTTAATGTGCAGACCTCAATTTCTTTATATTTTGACGCTTTATTGGTTATTTGGATAATCGCGTCCGGCTTGTTTTCCTCAACCGCTATCTTTGCCTGCGTTACGCCGACCGCCTTCATCGCAAGCCGCAGGCCTTCGATTACAAGGGAGGGTATCTCCAGCATGACACGATGGTCACTCGTCAGATAAGGCTCACATTCCGCACCGTTAACAATGACTGTATCTACAGAAACATCGCGCGGGATATTCAGCTTCACATGGGTCGGGAAAGCCGCGCCGCCCATACCGGTGATGCCCGCTTCACGCACGATCTCCAAAATTTGCGCAGGTGTGACGCTTTCATATGTCCCATGCCTCCGCACAGACTCATGCAGGGTGTCCCGCCCGTCGCTTTCTATAATAATCGATTCTTCCATATTGCCATTGGGTACCATCCGCCTCTCGATCGCGGTCACTTTGCCCGACACCGCCGAATGGATCGGGGCGGTGACAAAGCTCTCCGCGTCCGCGATTTTCTGACCCCGCAAAACGGAATCGCCCACGCCGACTAAGGGCTTACACGGCGCTCCGATATGCTGGGAAAGCGGGTAGGTATAGGTAGTGCACGGTTCTAGCTCTTTGATCGGAACCGCAGCGGTAGCCGCTTTCCTGTCGTTGGGATGTACCCCCCCGCGAAAGGTGAGTTTTTTCATACGCATTGACTCCATTTCCTGATCATTTTTGCCGCCAAAACAACTCCATCCTAAAAGGACGAAGGTAACAACAAAATCAGTTTGCCTGCTGCATCGGTCATCTACAGGCACGATCGTTTTTATTATACTAGTTTCAGCAAATTTATTCAATAGTTTTTTGATAAATTGCCGAAATTGCTTTCTTTATGTCGTCTTTACTCGTAAATGAACTGACGCTGAAGCGCACCACACCGGTCGAGAGCGTTCCGAGTGTCTTATGTGCAAGCGGCGCACAATGCAAGCCACCACGGGCCGCGACCCCATGATTTTGGTCGAGCCATTCACACAACTCCACGCTGTCGGTCCCCTGGAGCGTGAAGGCCACCACTCCGGTTTGGCGCTGCGGCTGTTTGGTGCCGTATACCGTTACCCCGTTCATGTTGCACAGCCCTTCGAGCAGCATTTTGACAAGCTCAGCCTCGTGCGCGGCGATCTGCGCTGTTCCCCGTTCTAAAACATACTGTACGCCAGCGGACAACCCCGCGATACCGGGCAGATTCAGCGTCCCGCTTTCGTAACGGTCAGGCAGGAGGCCCGGCTGGCGGTAGCTCTCGGACAGGCTCCCCGTACCGCCCTGACGAACCGGCTCCAGCTCTATGCCGGGCGCTATGTACAAGCCGCCTGTCCCCTGCGGTCCGTAGAGTCCCTTATGACCCGCAAACGCCAGCAGGGAGACCGGCAGCTTTTCCACGTTAATATCCAAGGCGCCCGCGCTCTGTGCGGCGTCAACCAGAAATGGAATACCCCTCCTTTTGGCCAAAGCAGCAATCCCGGCAATATCGCTGATGCTCCCACAGACGTTGGAGGCATGATTGATCGCAATCAGACGGGTTTCCGGCTGGATCAGCCGTTCGACCGCTTCGGCACACACCACACCGTCCGAACCCGCCAGTGCAACCGAATAGGTAATCAGCCCCGCCTCCGCCATGGTATGCACCGGTCGGAGCACCGAGTTGTGTTCCATCGAGCCGATGATGGCATGATCGCCCTTCTTTAACAGGCCATGGATCGCCAGATTAAGCGCATCGGTCGTGTTCTGTGTAAAACAGATGCGTTCTGTCCGGTCGGTATGAAACAGCCTCCCCAAATTTTCCCGGCACTGGTAGACGAGATCAGACGCTTCGATCGCCAGACGGTAACCGCCGCGGCCAACGTTGACGCCCTTATATCTCATCGTATCCGCCACGGCTTGGTATACCGATTCCGGTTTATAAAAAGTGGTCGCCGCATTGTCCAAATAAATCATAAGATATCCCTCCTATTCATACTATAAATAGTATGCAGTGTACGCAATAGTTCATGACAGAAATGGGCATGTTTGCATGGTAATGCAGATAAATAAAAAAGCCACAAACGTCTGTCAAGCCTTGAAATCATCAAGGTCTGGCAGGTGTTTGTGGCTTAGCTAATAAAACAACTTTTTTGTTTCATCCCCAGCATAACAGTCAGGTTTTTGAAATGGGCCCAAATGCCCCTTTTATGAAATTTATCTGGCGTAGTTGTCGAAATAACCTTGAATCAATACGACAGGCGTACCCTTGTCGCCGCTGCCACTGGTTAAATCACACAGGGAGCCGATCAGGTCTGTCAGCTGCCTTGGAGTGGTTCCCTGAGATTCCATGGAGCCTTTCAAATCGCTGTCCTTCTTTTCGATATACTCCTTAACAGCCCTGTTGAGTTCCTCTCCCGTTAAATCGGCGAATTGATTGTCCGCAAGGTATTTCAGCTTTAGCTCGTTAGGTGTTCCGGACAAACCTTTGGTGTAAGCCGGGGAAACAATCGGGTCTGCAAGTTCCCAAATCTTGCCCACAGGATCTTTGAACGCGCCGTCGCCATACACCATAACCTCGATATTTTTGCCAGTCTCCGCCTTCAGGTTCGCGGCCACCTGATCCACAAACGCCTGGCAGTCTCTGGGGAACAGCTTTACGCTCTGCTCGGTTGCTTTGTTGGAACCGAGCAGGCCGAATCTATCATTATAACCGCTGCCGTCCACACTGGCATTCATGATATCTTCCAAACCAAGTACTTGTTCCGCGCCGCCTGCCAGAAGGAGCCGTTTGCTTCTGTCCCGGGTATGTATATCACAGGTGAGAACATTCTTTGTATAGTTCAAAATAGTTTTAACGCTATTGGAGAAAATGACCTCAACCTCACAGTCGCAGGACCGGATGAGATCCGCGTAGTATTCCACATAGTCCACACCGGTAAAGGGGTGGAGTACCTTACCAAACAACTCCCTGTACGTTTTCTCATCGAGGACGTCCTTCCAGGGATCCACGTTTTTTTCGTCCAATCGTTCTGCCTGAAAAAGGTGATTTCCAACCTCGTCGGAAGGATAGCTGAGCATTAAGTAAATCTTTTTCATTCCCATTGCAATACCCCTCAGGCAAATTGCAAAACGATTCCTGCTGAGAATAGGAAAGGTAACGCCAAGGGTATCCGTACAGAATTTTGTTCTGACATCCTTTGCAATAGCATCCACACTGGCATAATTCCCCTGTGCTCTCGCAACCACCGCTTCTGTTATCCCAACGATGTCTTTATCGCAAAATGTAATGTTCTCGCTTTTGGCGCACTCTGTAAGGCTGTTTACCACAATATCCACAAGATTGTCCCCCTCCCGGATGACAGGGGTACGTACGCCTCGCACAACGGTTCCAACTGTTCTCATTTGCTACATCCTTTCAAAAGTGGATTGCTTTGCTATGACGTATCTATTATAATAGAAAAGAACAGATAAGTAAAGTTATTATTTGGATTTTTCCACCCATTAAAAAAACTCGCATTGAGCGAGTTTTTTTAATGGGATACTGCAGTTATTCCGGGGGCTTTTAATCTTTTTTTTCGACGGCAAGCGCCACGACAGTCATATCATCCCCCTCCCCGCTGCCACGCGCCTGCTTTGCCTCAGCCAGCAAGGCGGCGGCAAGCCGTTGCGGGGAATTGTTTTTACCCAGCCGCCCAATTGCCTTCATCATTGCCTCTTCATCCGCAAAGGATTCCGATATCCCGTCGCTCATCATAATGAGCATGTCCCCGTCTTGCAGCTCCTCCTTTTTATGCTCAACGTCAGCGTCCTCTAGGATGCCCGCCGGCAGGGAGTGGGACAGGATGCGCTTGACCGACTGCCCGCGCTTGATATAGGTGGTACACGCCCCGCTTTTGATAAAGTCGGCGTACCCGCTTACGGTATTGACCAGCGCGAGGTCGACGGTCGCAAAACCTTCCTCATCCATCTGCTGCCCCAGAGCGGTGTTGGCCATTTCCACCGCCGCCTCCGGTACAAAGCCGGCGGTCATCAGACGGCTTAAAAGATCAATGGTTTCCCTGCTTTGCAGATGGGCTTCCCGCCCACTTCCCTTGCCGTCGCTGATCGCCGCCATCACGTTACCACTTGGAAGCGCAAGCACCGCGCAGGTATCCCCCGACACCGCCTCGCCCTTCTTGGGCACCGCAGCAATGGCGTGTGTAATCTGGAAGACAGGCGTTTCCGCAAAATGCAGGGTACATTTTTTCAAGTGGCAATCCCCACCGGTCTTTTTCATATTTCGTTCGAGTATCTCGTTTAAGATGGGAATAATCCGGTTGCATACCCCTTCCCCACGGCAACTCTCCAACGAAAGCTCCACCTCGTAACGCCCATAGGGGTTTTTAAATACATTTGCTCCAAGCGGAGTCAGCCCCTTTTTATCCAGCGCACAGTTGATCGCATAGGCAAGCTCTTCATTAAATACGACCGTATCGTCCAACTCCCCCGCCAGGCTTTCGATCAGGCCGGACACATCCCCCAGCTGTTTGGTAACCAGGCTGTTGGCATGCTCCAGACGCTTCTGCCAAACCGTCTCATTCTTATACAATTCATACACATGGTTCATCTCAAATACGAAACCGGACAGATCCACGCATCGCTTTTGGAAAAAGGAGGGCAGGTTGTCCTCGGTCAGCACGCCGTTTTGCTCAATCTGCTCCAGACATTGCTGCATCAGGTCGTACATATCGTTAAAGTGGCTCTGCCAGCATACATGGTTCATCCTGCACCGTTTGCAGACACGGTCGGCCGCTTTGTCGAACAGGATCGTACAGTCGGCCTTGTTCTCCCCCCGCTTTGTGAGGTTCGCTATGGTTGCCGACATCTGTGCAAACGCCGCCGCTACCGTTTCCAACCGGGTACGAACCGCCTGCTTCAGCCGGCTTTCCCCTTCGCTGTGGTTTACGCCGGTCTGTACCAAACCGAAAAACTTCGCCGTCGACTTCGGGATCAGCACAAAAAGGACAAAGGCCGTAAGAACCTCCGCAATCCCCAGCGTAACCTCCGGCACTGTCTGTACATAGGACGCCCCTACCATATCCACCAGGAAAAAAGACAGGCAGATGCCGGCTTTGCCAAGCTTTCCGAACAATCCGCACAGCAGCCCGCCCAGGCCGAACAGGCCGACATAGGAAAACAGGTTCGGACCACCCAGACCTAGAACTGTACCACAGATGATCCCCGCGGCTGCCGCCACACCTGGTTTTTGAGACAGGGAAAAATACAGCGTGATGACGATACACAGGACGTTTTTGATGCTGACACCGAGGATAACCAGCTGCGGAACACCAAGCGCCGCAACCGAAAAGAGGACCGCAAGTGCGACCACTTCTTCGTGCTGAAGGTATTTCCGCGAACCATTTTTCACGATGGGGAGCGCAACATGAAACAGCAACACACCGGCAAATACAATGATGGCTGACAGCAAGAGCGACAGGACGTCGATAAACAGGCTACCCTGCTTAATGACAAAATAGATTCCTGGAAGCACGACCGCGCCCGCCGCAAACGCGGCAGTATGGTTTCTGCTGCGAAAAGCCCAGGCGGGATCAAAAATGGCAGCAAGTGCAAAGAAAGCAAGTGCCAGCAGGTATTGCACCTCACAGCCGGCGCTGAACATCCCCACCGCAACCGAGGCCAGATGTAAAAATCCCCACCGTCCCTTCT
Organism: uncultured Clostridia bacterium; assembly: GCA_902478725.1. Lineage (GTDB taxonomy): Bacteria > Bacillota > Clostridia > HGM11514 > HGM11514 > CABSMD01. The sequence goes on along the minus strand of CABSMD010000023.1, from coordinate 7,689 downwards.
TAAATGCAACCGCATAAATTGCCACACCCAACGGCGCCGCCGCACCAAAGGTTGCCGCGCGCGCAATCAAAAAACACAGGATGGTAACTGCGATCTCCTTTGCCACCCCGGACTGGGCCATGACCTGCTTTCTCTTTATTGTTTGTCTACGCCTCTCTGCCGTCCTCTGCATAACGCTCCCCTTTTCTTTTGTTAAATTTCTGTTACAAAATGATTGCAAATTTAATTATAGTCCAAGCCCTCTGTAAATATTTGTCACAATAAGACGCCTGCAGAAAAAAAGTTTACGACAGAATTTGACGGAATCTCAGGGCTTTCCTTAAAATGAAATAGGCTTATCCATTCTTTTTGTCGAAAAGGACCCCTTTTGCGCGGTCGGGAAATCGTTTGTTTTTTGTTTTTCTATTGCATAATCCTGCCAGATATAATATAATAGGTGTCATAATGAATTGTGTAAAAATGATGGGCAGATTACTAGAGAATAACAGGAGTGATTACATTGGATCAATGGATCGAACAGGCAAAAAATCAAATCATAGAAAAGATGAGACGTAACGTCGGTGAAATCGGAGCCGACTTTCCAAATGTCTGCCGCGAGGATCGGTATGGCGTGGGAAAAGACACCTGGTGGACGAACGGCTTTTGGCCTGGCATGCTCTGGCTGGCTTACCGCGAGACGGGGGAAGAGATATTTGCCAAAACTGCAAATCAGGTTGAAGAGATGCTCGACACTCCCCTGCACAATTATATCGACCTGCACCACGATGTCGGCTTTATGTGGCTTTTGTCAAGTGTGGCACAATATAAACTCAACGGGAATGAAGACTCCCGCCGGCGCGCGCTGATGGCAGCAAGTTTTTTGGCGTCGCGCTTTAATTGCAAGGGGAAATTCATTCGCGCATGGAATGTAGGCAGCCAGGATGAGCCCCCCATCGCGGGCTGGGCAATCATTGACTGCATGATGAACATCCCGATTCTGTTTTGGGCGTCGGAGCAGTTAAACGACCCACGGTACCGCCACATCGCCTGCGCGCACGCAGACATGGTAATGAAGGAGTTTATTCAGGAGGATGGTTCCTCCCATCACATCGTATGTTTCGATCCCGAATCCGGCAAGCGGATCTGTTCACTTGGCGGACAGGGGTATTCCCCCACCTCCGCATGGTCACGCGGTGCGGGCTGGGCGATCTACGGCATGGCGATGGCTTACAGCTACACTGGTAAGGAACGGTATCTAAAGACTGCCAAACGGGTAGCAAAATTCTTTATCAACAGCCTGCCGGAGGACAAAGTGCCTTATTGGGACTTCCGCGCACCGATTCACAGCAAAACGCCGCGCGATACCTCGGCTGCAGCCATTGCAGCCTGTGGTATGCTGGAGATGAGCAGATACACCAAAACAAAGGTATACCAAAAAGCGGCAGAGGATATTCTGAAATCCTTGTATAAAAACTATAGCAATTGGGACACCGGATACCAGGGCATGTTGACCCACGCGACCGGTGATAACGCAAAAAAGATCGACGTGGAGGTCTCACTGATTTATGGCGATTATTACTTCATGGAGGGAATTTTGCGGCTTTTAGGCAAGGACAGATTGTTTTAGAATATGGCAATGCCCGCTTTCGCGGGCATTCTTTTTTAGGGAGGAATTTTTGTGAAATGGATCCGGGATCCGGTTAGCTGTCTCACCCACTTAGGCGGGGCGGTTCTATCGATGGTCGGGACGGTTTTTCTGCTCCTGTCAGCGGATAGCAGGGCACAGTTTATCACCTTTTTTATTTATGGTCTGAGCCTCATTTTATTGTTTAGTGCAAGCGCTGTCTACCACATGATTCCCGAGGGGTTTGTACGGACGGTAAGCATTTTGCGCAAGGTCGACCATTCCATGATTTTTATACTGATTGCGGGGAGCTATACCCCCATCCTGTATACCTGTTTTTGGGACAGACTCCCCCTCTTTTGGGCTTGGATGCTGCCAATGTGGAGCATCGTATGCTTAGGGGTATTTTTAAAAATATTTCTGGTCGGCCGGTTCCGCTGGTTGTCCACCCTCCTGTATCTGGCTTTGGGATGGTATGCTATCTTTGTAATTAAGCCGCTAATCGCGGCTTTTCCGGTTTCCGCCTTGATTTGGATGCTCGCGGGCGGGATCGCCTATACCGCGGGCGCGATCATGTACGCGCTGAAAAAGCCTAAGATGCTGGAATGCTTCGGCTTTCACGACCTCTTCCACATCTTGGTGATGGTGGGCGCCGCCTGCCATTTTGTGATGATTTTTGTTTATTGTTGAATAACCGGACAGCACCGCGCATATTTATAGTACTAACACTCAGTTAAGGCGGTGCGGCAATGATTATCACAGTAAAACGTTCAAGCTTGCTACTGATCGTCATGATCCTTTGCGTGGCGGGCTGTATCTATGGGTTTTACTCTCACATGACCAAAGAGACATTTGGAAAAGGCGACGCACAGATGACCGTCGTCGTCGATGCCGGACACGGCGGTATGGACGGCGGCGCGGTGGGCTCTACCGGCGTATTGGAAAAGGATTTGAATCTACAGGTAGCGAAAAAGCTGGAGACGCTCCTTACCGAAAACGGCTCACAGGTTGTTATGACCCGCACGGAGGATGTTTCGATTCACGATGAAAGCGAAACCACGGTTCGCGGGCAGAAACGCAGCGACCTGCGCAAACGCCGTGATATCGCCCAAAAAAGCAATGCCGATGTGTTCATCAGCGTCCATATGAACAAGTTTGAGCAGAGCCAGTACCGGGGCGCGCAGATTTTTTACGCAGACGACGCCAAGAGCAAGGAGCTCGCCGCCAGCATCAAGCAGGCCATCGAGCCGATATCCGAAAAGAGCGCGGAGCGTGAGACCAAAAAGGCATATGACACCATGTATATCCTAAAAGGCGCGAAAATCCCATCGGTCATTGTGGAATGCGGCTTTGTTTCCAACCCTGAAGAAGAAAAACTGCTTATGAGCGAGGAATACCAGCAACAGCTCGCGCAGGCTATCTACGATGGACTGTGCCACTTTAGGGATAACCAATAACTGAATCCAGAAAATACTCATACCCCAAGCCCAAATAATCATTGAAGATTTGGCGGGCTTGGGGTATAATATAAGCAATTCACTTTTCAACAAAAATATATCTTCCAGGAAAGTACAATAAATCAAAGAAAAGGGAGTTGCTTTGATAGGTTCGAATTATGGTATAATTCGGATCAGGACAAGCCTCAGGAAATACAGGATTACATATTAAGAAGGGATGCTGGCAATGGAGGTATTGTTTCATATCCTGGTGGTTGCCGAAATGCTGTTTGTCAATCTGACGACGGTTCATTTGTGTACCAAGCGCAGGTATTCAAACCGCAGAACGATTTTTGTTCTGGTGCTGTACAGCGCCGTTATTATTGCACTTACTTTGTTCGGGTTGACGCGTACCAACAGCTATGGAAATGGGAACGGCCTGTTTGTTTTAATCGGCTTCGTCTATCTGATTCCCTTAAAATACCTCTATGATGAAAATTTCAGCAGACTGTTGGAAGTCATCTGCTCGGCGTGGATTTACACCATGCTATGCTTTTCGCTCTCGGTTCACATCGGAAAGCTCCTGCCCCCACATTGGTTCGCCCCCGGCGCGTGCATCGCCCAGACGGTAATTTATCTCATTTCCGCCTGGCCGTTTATGCGGTTTATTAAGGACAGGTTCGTGTTCGTACTGCAAAACATTCCAGACAGGATCAACAAATATTTGCAGGCCACAAGCCTGATGTGGTTTTTTACCGCCGTTGTAGTAAATTACTCCTATGTGGCTTCTCATAACGCTTTTATGAGACCTGTCGCGTTTGTCGCGCTTGCTGTAAACGCACTGTTGAGCTATTCCCTTCTTTACATTGTAGTGAAAAGCCTTAAAAGCATAGAGAATCTTCAAAAAATAATCAACATCGATCATTTGACAGGTCTGGGCAACCGAACAGCGTTTTACGTGGACGCCGACCGGCTCATGAAGGAGGGGGCACCATTCGCCCTGATTTTTTTGGATCTGGATCAATTCAAAGCGGTTAATGATACATACGGGCATCTTGCCGGAGACGAATATATCAGCCAGTTTGCGAAAAACGTGCTTGCCCTTACCGGAAAAAAAGGGACGCTCTATCGCATCAGCGGCGACGAATTCATCTTGCTCTATACCGCCGGTGACAGCCTTATGTTTCTTCGACAGACGGAGCTTCTTTCTTTTACTACACCAACCAGCCAGGTTCTGTTTGCGGGCGTGAGCTATGGCTGCGCGTCCTTCCCAGAGGATGCTGACAATCTGGACGCACTGATTCGGACTGCGGACCGGAGGATGTATGAGCAGAAAAAAGGGAAGCAGGAGACGATGGAAAGCGACGCTGGCACACGATAAGGAAACCCGCTTAGGATAGATTGGAGTTGTTTTATGAAATCAAAAACCATTTTTGTTTGTAATGAATGTGGCTATGAGTCCGGAAAATGGATGGGAAAGTGCCCGGACTGCGGCAGTTGGAACACACTGGAGGAGGTATCTTCCATCCCTGCGCCAGGAGGACGTACGGGAACCTCCTCTCCAACCGCAAAACCGGTTAGCATACGGGATGTGGAGATAACGCAGGAGGAACGCTTTATGACCGGAAGCGGGGAGTTGGACCGCGTTCTGGGCGGCGGCGCGGTACGGGGATCTCTGGTACTGGTCGGGGGCGATCCCGGAATCGGAAAGTCTACCCTGCTGCTACAGGTCTGCCAGTACATATCCAAAGCCTCCTCCGTTCTGTATGTATCGGGCGAGGAATCGCAAAAGCAGATCAAGATGCGCGCCGAACGCTTGGGGGTGAACGTGGACAATCTGTTTGTGCTCTCCGAAACGAACACGATGCAGATTTTAGGCGCTCTCTCCGAAAGCCGGTACGACATGGTGGTGGTAGACTCAATCCAGACTATGTACAGCGAGACGATCACCTCCGCGCCGGGCAGCGTCTCTCAGGTCCGCGAAGCCACACTGATGCTGATGCGCCTTGCCAAACAGCTGGGAATCACTATCTTTATCGTCGGTCATGTGACCAAAGAGGGCGCGCTGGCAGGCCCGCGCGTGCTGGAGCACATGGTAGACTGTGTACTCTATTTCGAAGGCGATTCCGACCACGCCTTCCGCATTCTGCGCGCTGCGAAAAACAGGTTTGGCTCTACCAACGAAATCGGCGTGTTCGAGATGCGCTCTGAGGGGCTGCTGGACGTTCCCAATCCCTCCGAGCTGTTCTTAAGTGGTCGGCCAGAGGGCGCCGCGGGTTCGTGTGTGTTCTGCGCACTGGAAGGTACGCGGCCGATTCTTTCAGAGATACAGGCGCTGGTAACGCGCACCGATTTTGGTATGCCGCGCCGGACCGCAAGTGGAATCGACTACAACCGTGTCGTGCTTCAGATCGCGGTGCTTGAAAAACAGCTTGGTATCAGCCTGTCTAACTATGACGTCTATGTCAATGTAGCCGGCGGGCTACGAATCGACGAGCCGGCAGCGGATTTGGCAGTCTGCCTCGCGATTGTTTCCAGCTTTAAAAGCCAGGTTGGAAAGGCCAAAACCGCTGTCTTCGGCGAGGTCGGCCTGACCGGCGAGATACGCGCCGTAAGCTTTGCTGAGCAACGGGTGCGCGAGGCTGTCAAGCTGGGCTTTGAAACATGTATAATTCCAGTATCAAATGCAAATACTAGCAAAGGAATTCAAGCGGCAAAGGGCGTCGGTGATTTATCCCAAGCTTTGCAGGTTTATCTGGAATATACGGGGAAAAATGCCGGAAAATAAAGATTTTGCTTTGATTATTCGACGGATTAAAAATTTGACTTTTTTACTTATGTTTGGTATAATAGATATATAATCTCCGTTACATTTTGGAATAGTTATTTCGTATACATATTCGATTCCTGACGGGCGGAGTTGCTTTAATCTCAGGCTTGGTAAGTTATTGTGTTAGTGGGGAGGCATTAATGGGTTATGTATCATATAGGCGATAAGGTGGTTTATCCTATGCATGGAGCCGGTGTAATCGTTTCCATCGAGGAACAGGAGATTTTGGGCACTAAGAAGCAATACTATGTTATGGAGATGCCGATCGGCGACATGAAAGTGATGATACCATTGGACAGCCTGCAAAAGATAGGGATTCGCGACGTAATCGATACGCAGAAAGCGGACGCCGTCTTGCAGGACTTGCAAGTGTATGACAGTGAAATGAACGCCAATTGGAACAAACGATATCGCGAAAACATGGTACGGATCAAAAGCGGCGATATCTTTGAGGTTTCTCATGTGGTGAAGAGCCTGATGCTCCGCGATAAGGAAAAGGGGCTTTCTACCGGTGAACGCAAAATGCTCAACAACGCAAAGCAAATCCTAATCAGCGAGTTGGTGCTGGCAAAGCACTTGATGCAGGACGAGGTGGAGGAGATCATTGACCACATTGTTGCTGATTGCGAATAAAGCTGACTTATAAAATGCGAGTGGCGGTTATTTCCCGTTGCTCGTTTTTATTTATTAGGAGGGGATCATATGTCTTATCAGGACGGTATAGCGGCAATCAATCTGGAAATGCCGGAGCGCGTGCCCCGGACAGAGTATTCGGCAGAATCCCACTGGAAGCTGGTTGGTCACGTGACCGGCCTGCCGGTCGACGAACACAGCGAACCTTCCGCACAGGCGGAAGCAGCCCGCCGATTTATGAAGGCGTGGAACTATGATATGCGTTGGAACATCCTGGTACATAATTCCTATCTGACCGGTCGGAAAACCTCGATGGGCCACGCGGAATACGCCGCCGGCGGTGTGGATTTCAACACCCGTGTATCCTGCCCCTTCGGGGAGCCGGAGGAGGTTCTTTCCTTTGACCCCATGGAGGAGTATGGGCCGCTGGACGGTTTACAGATGAAAGGACAATTTGAGGAGCATTATCAAAAGAGCGTAGAGTTTACACCAGATACCGTTAACATGACTGGAATCTATATCACCTGTATTTCCGGCCTGATCGAGATATTCGGCTGGGATATGCTGTTATTGGCGGCGGGAACCGACCCGCAGGCATTTGGCGAAATGACCAACCGCTATTGCCGGTGGATCGGCCAGCATTTTCAGGCGCTGGCCGAATCGGATGTGCCGGTGGTAATGGTGCATGATGATATTGTCTGGACCGAGGGCCCCTTCATTCACCCGGACTGGTACCGCCGGTATGTGTTTCCAAACTATAAAAAACTGTTTGAGCCGATCATGGAAAGTGGAAAAAAGCTCCTGTTTACCTCAGACGGCAACTACACCGCTTTCATTGACGATATCGCCGCCTGCGGTATTCACGGTTTTGTCATGGAACCGACTACCGACATGGCCTATATCGCTGAAAAATATGGAAAGACTCACGTATTTGTCGGAAACGCCGATACCAGGATATTGCTCAACGGGACGAGGGAGGATATCTACAATGAGGTCAAACGCTGTATGGACATTGGAAAAAACTGTCCCGGCTTTTTTATGGCAGTTGGCAATCACATCCCCGCCAACACGCCGGTGGAAAACGCCCTGTATTACAATGAGGTTTACGAAAAACTCAGCAGGCGCTGAATTTGGGTATTGGCAGAATATTTAGTTTATGATATAATATAAACAACTTTGGTTTCAAC
>CABSMD010000022.1 GCA_902478725.1 uncultured Clostridia bacterium | reverse complement strand
AGAAAACAATGGCGTGGATAAAAGGGATAGCAACAAGAGTCATAAAAAACCGGACCCAGCCAAAATTAGTGATCCACGAAACCGCGGCAATCACCATGCATAGTACGCAGATAAGGTTGTATTTTACCTTCGTGTAATTCCCACTTTTTTTGCCCTGAATCCAATTCCGCACAATCATTACCATTCCGGTTAAGATTGCAAGAACCAAAACAATTAATACAATGATTATTAAAAGAAAAAAGAAATTTAGCGGGATATTTGCCAGCATAAAACCACCTCATCCAAAAAAGTAAAAGCGACTTTTGCGCCCTTTTGCATACAGGTTAAGCGGTACCCTTGCGCCGCAGGCGCTTCCTCGCAAAAAGGCGGTAGCGAACCAAAGGCGTCGTGAGCGCGCTTGCAAACGAATAGCCGCCTTATACCTCGCGGAAAGTTGATAGCGACAGCGAGCCGTTGCGAGGGCGTTTACAACCGGGCAGGGGAGCCGAGCGGGACTTTTCGCGAAAAAGGAACAGTCGCCTTGTTCCGGTATGGACGATGCGAACCGTTTAGATGGCTCTGCACCGCAGGCGCTTTCCTCGCAAAAAGGCGGTAGCGAACCAAAGGCGTCATGAGCGCGCTTGCAAGCGAATAGCCGACCTAAGCGCGCCTTTTAGCGAAAGAGGAGGAACAGTGGAGCAAGTGACTGATTTTTTTATAAAATAAAAAATCGGAACAAGCGTAACTTGTTCCGACGTGGAGGCGCCACCCAGACTTGAACTGGGGATAAAGGCTTTGCAGGCCTCTGCCTTACCACTTGGCTATGGCGCCGAACCAATAAAAGGCGGCTGCGTACCAACCAGCGCGTCATACCACCAGTATATGCGGCAAAAAGCGCTCTTGACACAGAAAAACCACCGAAAAAGAAAGGCAAAAGACGCATACATTATGCGTCTTTTCACCAGTGGAGCGGAAGACGGGATTCGAACCCGCGACGTTCACCTTGGCAAGGTGACGCTCTACCACTGAGCCACTCCCGCATAAGTAAAAATGGTGCCTCCGGGTGGAATCGAACCGCCGACACAGGGATTTTCAGTCCCTTGCTCTACCGACTGAGCTACAGAGGCATGTGATATGCCGGTGGAAAAAACAACGGTAAAAATTGGCGACCCGGAAGGGACTCGAACCCTCGACCTCTAGCGTGACAGGCTAGCGTTCTAACCAACTGAACTACCGGGCCAGATCATCAGCAAGGCCTCAGGCTGCTGTAAGCAGAATAATCTGTGTAGTCGTTTTTATCGCAACGGCGGAACAACGTCTAAAAGTATACCATCATTTTGCGGCGTTGTCAATAGGTTTTTGAAAAAATAACCTTTAAAAATTTCAATCAGCGGCAAATGCAACGTCCTCATCCATTTTCTATCTCGTAATTTTGCAGGCCGTATTCTAAAAACAGATTAATGATCTCATTTCTGGAACGGTTTGTTGTGTCGGCGATCTTGTCCAGCGCGGCGATGGTCTCTTCCCTGGCCCGGATCGAAAACACCTTAAAGCCGTCCTCACCTTTGCGTCTTTCTTTCTTTGAAATAATAATTTTATCCGGCATTTGTGTATTACCTCCCTAAATAATTGTTCTCTCCCGCCCGGAGGACATTTCCAAGCGGGAGAGAACTGACTTTTATGTGCCTGTTGTGCTTTTAGACAGGGCAGGGCGGAGCGGGTTTAGGCTCACTCCCCCTCCTGGGGGCCGAAGATTTCTTCCATCAGTTCGTTCTCGATCGTTTCGTAAACGATGTAATCAGCCGGCCTGTCAAGCGGGTTTCCCGCGCCCGGTTTGGTGCTTTGTGAATAAGAGCCGTTGACCGAGAGCGTCCCAAACGGGATATCCCATTCGTTCGGCAGGTTGGTCATTCTCCAATCCAGCTTGCCGTCGAGGGTGACCGCGTGGGCGGGGGTGATGGTTGCGTCGTGGCCGATGGAGAAGGTGGTTACAGCGAACAGGTCGTCAAACTCTTTTTGGCGGGTTTTCCCATAGAGGCCTGCCTGTCCGATGCTTTTGCGTAAAATATCGTCTCCGAGCCGGACGGTGTAGGCCGCCTCCTGTGCCGCCTCCCGTTTCGTAAAGGCCTGCTCCAGCACGTTGCACAGAGCATCGATGTAGGCCATCACAGCCGGGTAGGACGACCCTTCGGTTGCACGCATCCGGTCGTAGTCGGAGTGGCAGCTGGTGATCGAACGGCTGGTGAGCAGGACAAGGGTATCCTCCAGGTTGGGCCGTTCCAAAAAGCCGATGTAGCGTTCCAACTGGCGGTTGAAGCTCTCGGTCCTGTCCATCCGCAGCCAGCGGCCCGTGATACGTTCATACAGCTTGTTGTGCTGTTCCCTTACCTTTTGGTTGTATTCCTCGTGGGAAGTATGGGCGTACAGGCACGCGCCGGTCGCCTGGAATGGCACCAGGATGTCGGATTTGAGATAAACCGCGTCGGGGTCGATATACAGCTGGGCGGTGATGGGCTTGTCCATGTCCACCCGGTATTGTTCAAAGGCGTCTGCCGGCCTGGTTCTATAGAAAAAGTCAAACAGGTGCGTGATGCCCTTACAATCGCACGTCAGGTCGATGGACAGCTCGCTGTCCCGGCGGTCGATGGCGGCGCGGGTCTCGGTACCGCCGGTGATTTTTAAGCCGAACAGCTCGCTCACCGCCTCGATCGAAAGCCCGGCGGTCAGATCGGTGTGGTGGTTTGCCGGCAGGGAGGCGACCTCGAAATACTCTGCCAGCAGCGGCACCCTGTTTTGTACCTGGGCGGCAATCCGCTCCACGTTATAAAGGTCGATGACCGCGCCGTTGCGTTCGATCCGGTGGCCGAACAGGTCATAAACGGAATCATTGCTGATGTAGCATTTCCCGTCCAACGTTCGGAGCGAGAGCCTCACCTGCCGTTCCTCTCCGTTTTCCCATAGGGTGGCGGTGGTGTAGTCCGACAGGGCAAACGCAATCTCGCGTGTCTCCCCGCGGGAGTGTATGGTGTTGGTTTCCCAATCGTACCAGGTTTCCATGCCCATCGCCCGCGCCAGCTCCACATAGGGAACGCTTTCGTAAGCCCTTTGATCGGGCGTCATGGTAACGCCGGTGTTCGCGCCGTCTAAATATACGGTGACCGTATCCTCCGCCCATGCGGGCAGGCAAAGCCCGGCCAGCAGGAGGCAGGCCGTTAAAAGCAGCGCGGCGGTTTTCATTGTGTTTTTCATTGTTCTCCCTCCGTTTCTGTTTCCGCCCCGTCGTCTCCTGTGTCCGGCAGAGGATTGCGCTCACGCAGGGTTTCGAAGAAGAGGCGCTCAAACTCTATGTACTCGGTTGGCTTTTCGATTACCTTCGCCTCTGCGGCGGCCTCCTGGCGCAGGGTCATGTCGGCCTTGAGCGTACCAAACGGGATGCCGTATGGGTTGGGCAGGTTGTCCATCTGAAGGCTGATTTTTCCCTGCGTCCCGGTCAGGCGGCCTTGCGAGAGGTTGGATTCGTAGTTTACCCAAAGGGTCAGCTCGTCAAAGATCCCGTCAAACGACTTCTGTTTTGCCGGCCCCAGAATGTCCGCCCGCGTAATGGCCTGCCTGAGCGTCGGCGCGCCGAAGGAAAAGAAATAGGCCTCGCCGTCCTCCCCCCGCGCCTCGCGGCGGGTGACCGCGTTGAAAAGAAAGGTGAGCGTATCGGTGTACTGCATCACAAGCGGGTAGACCGAGCCGTCCAGGGCGGCGAGCTTTTCGTCGTCATCGGTGTAGCACGCAAGGATGCCGTCGGCAACCGAGAGCAGCATGTCGTCCAGGCTCGGCTCGGTATAGCTGATGAGCAGCGGGCTGAACAACGTATGAAGGCTGGAAAAATCGTCGCGCGCAAACCGCAGCCATTTTCCGTCGAGGGTGCGGACCATGTCGTCTACAAGCTGGTGGTCTCCGTAAGACAATTCCGCGGCCAGAAGGACGTTGAGATGGTCTGATTTGAGATAGCAGAATTCCCCATCCGCGTAAAGCTGGTAGGCGATGGGGTCTGAGACCTTCACCCGTTCCCGGAAGGTCTCTGATGCATTCGCCGGGAATATGTAACGGAACAGGTTTGACAGGGTATACAGCCCGCTGTTGTCCAGCTTCGCGTCAACGGAGTACACATCGCCTCTGCGGTTGATGTCAAGGGAGGTGGCGCACCTTCCCTCTGCCTGTATGCCGTAGGTATCGCTCGCCAGCGAGAACACGGTTTCCCTGTTGATCTGTGTGGAAAACTCGTTGCTCAGGGCCGCCTTCGTGTAAACCTCCTCCAGAACCGGCGCGTCCTGACGGATGCGTTCGGCGATCCTCTTCGGGTCTATGATGTCAATCGTTCCGGCTCTGGACAAAAATTTGAACGCAAACAACCTTTTCAGATCAAATTCGGATAGATAAGTCCTTCCGTCCAGTGTTTTGGCATAGACGTAAACCTCTTCCTCCGTATCGCCGCGCCGGACGGTCGCATAGGTGCCAGGGTAAGGGTCTTCCAGAGCAAAGGAGATGGAACAGTCCTCCCCCTCGGAGACAACACTGCCGGTTTCCGCGTCGAAGCGGGTCTCAAGGCCCGCCAGCGCCGCCACCTCCACATACGGCAGGCCGAAGGCGGAGAAGTAGTAACCAATGGTAAAATCCTGTCGTTCGCCGTTAAAATAAACCTCCAGGGGCGGCGGTTCCTCCTGCGCCCCCTCCGCCCAAACCGGTGCAAAAAGTGTCCCGGGCAGGCAGAGCGCGCTTGACAGCAGGCAAAATGCCAGCAAAAGCGCCATTTTTTTCTTCATGAGTATCCCCTCCTCATTTTTGTAACTGGCTTCATTATATAATACTCCCAAACGAAAGTAAACCAAAATTTGCTATACGACCTCCCGGTCTGATCAGGCGGCGGATCATATTTTGTAAACCCTGTTCTGCCTGGCGTATTCGGTAGGGGTCATTCCGGTTTTTTGCTTAAAAAGGCGGCAAAAATGATAGGGATTCGAAACCCCGCAATGCTCGGCAATTGTGCTGATTTTCACCCCTCCTTCGGTCAATAATTGCTTTGCCTTTTGCATCCGTATCTCTAAGATAAACTGTTTCGGCGTGGTTTGCAGCTGCGCGGCAAAAAGCTTCCTGAGGTATACCTCGCTTATTTTGCATTCCTTGGCCAGCGTTTTATTTGTGAGTGTGGGGTTTTGATAATTTTTTTCTATGTATTTGATTGCGGTCGTCAGGGTATTTCCAATGGCGCCGTAAGAGGACAGCCTGTGCAGCATATTGTAAAAGATACTCATGATTTTGGTTTGATTTCCGTCAAACAGGGACAGGGCCTTCATTTGCTCACAATCCATGATAAATGAGCCGTTATCCTGTATCGGCAATAATGCAAAGGTGTCGCACAAAGGCTCCCGGCATGTAAAGTTGATCACCGGAAACAGCCCTTTTTTGTCCCCGTACAGCGTGTAGCTTTGCCCTTGCGGCAGAAGTATTGCATGTGTATTGTCTGATACAAATTTTGTTCCGTTATGGGTATAGGTAATCTGGCCGTCTATGCAAAAGGACAGCCCATAACAGCTTCGGTTATAAATTTTTTCAAACCGTCCTTTTGGGGAGGAAATCATCAAGACCTCCACAATATCTGTGACAATAATCTTTTTCAACTGTTCCATCATAAAAATCTCTCCCAAAAAGAAATGTTACCACGATTCTATCATTTTTGATAAATATATTCAATAAAAACGGATAAAAAGTATCAAAAACATCAATATTTTATCGTTTTTTCTATTGCAAAGGCGGATAAAATCTTTTATACTGGTTGAAAACCAGCGGGAAAGGATATGATGACATGGATTTTGCGGAGAAAACGGCTGTTTCCACAGGGGCTGCATCGGGCATGGGGCTTTTGTTTGCGCAGAATTTTGCTGCGCTTGGCGGCAATGTTGTCCTGTGCGATGTAAACGGGGAAGCGCTCAACGAAAAAGTTATGGAGATCAACGGGCAGAGAAAGGGAAAAGCGGTTGGCGTTATCTGTGACGTCCGTGAGTATGCCCAGGTCTGCCATGCAAGGGACGAAGCGGTTAAGGCGTTCGGCCGTATCGATGTTATGGCAAACTTCGCCGGTGGTACAGCCGTCCGAGTGAGGGGGGTCGACCGCGCGCTTTATCCCGAATTTCCCGATGTGCCGATTGCTGTGTATGACTGGGGGATTGATGTAAACCTCAAAGGCCCGTTCTACTTTGCACACGCTGTTATGAAGCAGATGCGTGAGCAGAAAAGCGGCCTTATTATAAACATCGGCTCCATATCGGGCGCGGAGGGCAGTGGCTATGGCATGGAGTACTCCACGGCCAAAAGCGGTCTTATGTTTGGGTTAACCAAATCACTGGCACAGTATGGCTCAAAGTATCATGTGCGGTGTGTATGCGTTTCTCCCGGACCTGTGTTGACCAGGCCGGAAATGGCAAACATGAAAACGCTTCTCGGGCGCGCTGCCGACCCGCAGGAAATCATTGATTTGTGCCTGTTCATCGCATCTGAAAAGGGGCGGTTTATCAATGGTGAAAACATCATGATTGACGGCGGCCGCAATGCAATGGGGAGGTACTGATGAAAAAGACATTTTTGAACTATGACAGGCCTCTGCTTACCGTGATGGTGCAGGCGGACCATCCGCGGCGGATCGAAGAACTGGTGGAACGGGCGCTGCCGGAGGGGGCGGATGCCTTTGGTATGCAGTTTTGCCAAATGAAGCCCGCGTATCGGAACCCGGACATCTATCAAAGACTTTTTGCCTGTACAAAGGGCAAGCCTGTTTATGTGACCAATTACCGTTTTGCGACAAACGAGGGAAAAACAGACGATCAGCTCGCGCAGGAGCTTCTTGAGCTGGCCGGCTGCGGCGCGGCTCTGTGTGATGTGATGGGGGATATGTTTGATAAAAGAGACGACGAGCTGGCGGTGGAGGAAGCTGCTGTGGAAAAACAGAGGAAGCTGATTGATGCGCTTCACAAAAGAGGCTCGGAGGTTTTGCTGTCCTCGCACATTCTCAAATTTACCGCCGCCGAACGGGTGCTGGAGGTTGCTCTGGAGCATCAGAGGAGGGGTGCCGACATCAGCAAAATTGTGACCGGGGCCGATACCATGGAGCAGCAGCTTGAGAATCTGAAAATCATCCACATGCTGAAACAGCGTTTGCAAATTCCGTTTCTTTTCCTGTCAGGGGGGGAGTGCCACCTTTTAAGAAGGATCGGCGGAGAGCTCGGCTGCTGCATGTATCTGTGCGTGCAGGAGCACGACGCCCTTGCAACCCCGCAGCAGCCGCTGCTTAAGCATGTGAAAGTGATACGGGATACGTTAGGGGCATCGTCATGAAAGGGGGGTATAGGTGTGGATTTTAGCGGGAAAACAGCTGTTGTTACAGGGGCGGCGGCGGGAATAGGCCGGGCGGTGGCGGTTAAGCTTGCGCAAAATGGGGCTGGACTTGTGCTTGTGGATATTGATTCTGAAAGACTGGAAAGTATGAAAAAAGAAATGGGAGCGTATACGGAAAAAGTCCTTGTTTTTGAATGTGACATCCGCGACGAAGTAAGAGTCAATGAGGTCGTTTCGCAAGCTGCCGCGGCATTTGGGAAGATAGATATTCTGGTCAACAACGCTGCGGTCTGGAGAACTTGGAAGCCGTTTCTTGAAACCTCCACAGAGGAGTGGAGACAATTTATAGACATCAATGTTATGGGCACCGTATACTTTACCAAAGCGGTGCTTGGGCAAATGCTTGAAAATAACTACGGTAGAATTATAAATGTTTCTTCGGTTGCGGGTGTTTACGGCAATGCCAATATGGTTCACTACTCTGCGACGAAGGGGGCGTTGATCGCCCTTACCAAAGCGCTTGCCAAAGAGGTTAGCGGCAAGGGTGTTTTGGTAAACTGCGTATCGCCCGGAAGCGTGAGCCCGTCGGAAAACCCGAATATGGATTATTTTGAAAAAAGCGAGCTTTCCTTTATGGGCAGAACGGGGACGGGGGCGGAAAATGCAAATCTCATCTGTTTTCTCGCAAGCGACGAGGCAAGCTATATCGCGGGGCAGAACATCCAGATAGACGGCTGCCGGAAAAAACAATGATGGAAAGAAAACAATAATGGAAAAATGTTGAAAAGAAAGGGTTTTAGATATGAAAGCAATTCTTATAAACGATGACCGAAGCTTACGGTGGGATGAGGTTCCAAACCCCGTCGTCAAGCCGGAGGAGGTTTTGGTTGAAATCCATGCGGCGGCGCTCAACCGCGCGGATTTAATGCAGCGCGAGGGCGACTATCCGCCTCCGCCCGGGTGCCCCGAATGGATGGGGCTTGAAATTTCCGGCGTGATCGTCGAAATTGGCGAAGCGGCAAAGAAAAAGTCAAACTATAAGATTGGCGATCCGGTCTGTGCGCTTTTGGGGGGAGGTGGGTACGCCGAGTATGCGGCGGTGAAATACGATATGCTCATGCCGGTTCCCAAAAATTGTACCATGGTAGAGGCGGCGGCCATCCCCGAAGCGTTTGCAACAGCGTATCTCAATCTGTTTATGGAGGGTCATTTAAAACCCGGTAATACATTTTTGATGAATGCAGGAGCTTCGGGACTGGCCAGTGTGATGATACCAATGGCAAAGGCTTTTGGGGCGCGGGTGATTACGACCGTTTTAAGCGATCCGATCGCGGAATCGATTCAGCATTTGAATGCGGATATCATTGTAAATACAACAAAAGAGGACATCGTGGAGGTATTAAAACAGCAGCTTGCACAGGGGCACGGTGTGGATGTTGCCATAGATTGCTTAGGCGGCGAGGTCATGGGCAAATGCATTCATTATCTGACCCACGGTGCGCGATGGATTATGATTGCGGCATTGGCGGGAACAAAAACAGAAATCGATCTGAAAAATATCTATGTAAGAAATGTAAGAATTGTGGGGAGTACACTCCGATCCAGAACGCCGGAGGTAAAGGCCCAAATCCTGAAGAACCTTGTGGAAGAGGTGTTCCCAAAAATTGAGTCCGGCGAGGTGAAGCCTACCATCCATGCCGTATTGCCAATAACCGAGGCGGAGGCGGCTCATGATATTTTATACCGAGGGAAAAATGTGGGGAAAGTCGTTTTAACAGTCAAATAGCAGGAAAAAACGCACGCAAATCATCGATGATTTGCATGCGTTTTTTATTGCGAAAGAAGGCCGCTGTAGCCGGGTGTTTTTGCTGTATCCACCGTCCCGTGCGGCGTTGCTGCCGTTTGCACGGCCCGGCGTGCGGGTCACGCGCTGGCTTTTTCTTCTCCCAGCGGGTTGATAACGGTTTTGAAGATGTAGCGCAGGAAGATCACGCTCATGAGGAAGGAGGAGATTTCCGCGATCGGGAATGCCCACCAAACCGCGTCCAGACCGATCTTAGACAGCAGGAATGCCGCCGGGAGCAGCACCACAAGCTGGCGCACGACCGAGACCGCGAGGCTTAAAAAGCCGTGCCCCATCGACTGACAGACCGACAGCGAGCAGATGCAAAAGCCCGCGAACACGAAGCTTAGGCTGATGGTGCGCAGGGCGGGCACGCCGATGGCCAGCATGTTTTCCGAGGCGTTGAACAGCGAGAGCAGCTGTGCGGGGAAGATGAGGAAGACCGCGAGGCCCACCAGCATCATCCCAACCGCGTAGATGGTGCTCAGGCGGATGGTTTTCATGATCCTGTCGCGCTTGCGCGCGCCGTAGTTGTAGGCGATGATCGGCACCATACCGTTGTTCAGGCCGAAGATCGGCATAAAGATAAAGCTCTGCAATTTAAAGTAGACCCCGAATACCGCCGTTGCGGTGGAGGTAAACGCGAGCAGAATTTTGTTGATCCCAAACGTCATTACCGAGCCGATGGAGGCCATGATAATCGAGGGGACGCCGACGGCATAGATCTTTTTGATGATCGCGCCGTCCGGCCGGAAGCCGCGCATGGAAATCTTGATCTCGTGATTCTTTTTAAAGTTGAAATAAGCGGCCAGGATGGCGGCCACGATCTGGCCGATTACGGTTGCGACCGCCGCGCCCGCGACCCCCAGCTTTGGGAACCCGAACAGGCCGAAGATCATGATCGGGTCGAGGATGATGTTGATGATCGCGCCGGTTCCCTGCGTAATCATGGTGTAAAACGTCTTTCCCGTGGACTGCAAAAGCTTTTCAAACACGAGCTGGAAGTAGATCCCGAACGAGCACACACAGCAGATCATTAAGTACGAGGTACCGAACCCGATGATCTGTTCGCTGTCGGTCTGCACCGCGAAAAAGGGGCGGGCGAAGAGGCCGCCGATGATAGCGAAGGCCAGAAAGCTCAGCAGGGATAAAAAAATGCCGTTGTCGGCAGTTTTGTTGGCCACGTCGAATTTTTTCTCCCCCAGGCTTTTGGAGAGCAGGGCGTTGATACCGACCCCGGTACCCGTACCGACCGCGATCATCAGGCTCTGCACCGGAAAGGCGAGCGACACCGCCGTCAGCGCGTCCTCGTGGATCATGGCGACAAAAATGCTGTCGACAATGTTGTATAACGCCTGCACCAGCATGGAGATAATCATGGGCAGCGACATGGAGAGCAAAAGCCGGTTGACCGGCATAACGCCCATCTTGTTTTCTTTCATTTGACTCATGGATTCTTTGCCTCATTTCTATGTTTATTGTTGCGAAAAGGCCGCCTGTTCCGGCGGCCCCGAAAAAGCGTTTTGTTTGCCGGCGCGCCCTACCCGCCGCATGAGTACGCCGACCCCGGAATGTCCTATCAGAAATTTTCAATTGGACATACCCTCTGTCCTATCGTCCCGTCGTCTCGGTTTTTCCGTCTTTATTGCACGGCTGCGCTGGTGATGACAACGGTGCGGCCCACCGGATTCCATACCACCTGCGCGCCGAAGCCCTCGGTAACCGCGCGTACCGGCACCATGGTGTGGCCGTTGATCAGCTTGGGCGGCACGTCGAGGGCAATCTCCTCGCCGTTTCGCATCATGACAGGCACGCCTACCTTCAGCGCCAGCACAACGCCCTTGCCGCCGGCGGTGATGGACTGTGCTGCGCCGTCCCAGGAAAGTGCCGCGCCCAGCGGTTCAAAGATGGCACGTACCGGAACCAGTACCCGGTCGTCCTCGATGACCGGCGGCTGGGAGAACCAGAGTTCCCGCCCATCAAGCGTCACCCGTATCGCGGGTGTGTCCGGCAGGGGCTTAAACTTTGCCTTTGCCGCGTTGGTCTGCTCCCAATCCCAGAGATATTTGTCCTGCATCTCGGACTCTGGCTTGCAGAAGTAGAGGTAGCGGATTTCGCCGCCGCCTGCGATGTTGTCGTCCACCTGCGGGTCAAAGACGTAACCCCCCTCGCCGATGCGGATTTCCACCCATGCGTGGGGGAGGAAGCCACCCGCGGCTGCTTGGGTCTGTCCTATATAATAGTAGGATTCCAGACCAATCGCGCGGGTCAGCAGGATAAACGCGCCCGCGTATTCGTTGCATACGCCCTTGCCCAAAAACAGCGGCGCGTATGCCAGATCGACCATAAATTCGTCCACCGTGCATTCGACGCCCGCCTGCTTGTCTGCAAACGGATAGCCCTCTTGGGCCATGTATCCGTCGGTGCGGTAGGAGACCGTTTCGATCAGGTAATCGTAACAGTTTTTGACAACCTCATATGTACTGAGCGTGCCGTACCCGCACGCGCGCAGGATTTCCTGCACCTTTTCGTCCATCTTGGCAAAGCCGGTGGAAGAAGGCGACCGGGCGGCGCCGTTTAATGCCGCCTGTGCCGGGGTAACCGGCTGCCCGTCTGAAGCGCCCGTCTCGGCACAGGCCGTCGTCTGTACAAACAGTAAAAGCAGTACGCAGCAGACCGCTATCATGTTATGTTTCATACCTTGTTTCCCACTTTCATCCTTTGTTCGTTTATCCCCTGTTATTCGCTCAGCCGCACCGGGACGTTTTTGCCCCGCAGATATTCCTTCAGCGCGGAGATTTCAATCTCCTTGTA
This sequence comes from uncultured Clostridia bacterium, assembly GCA_902478725.1. Classification (GTDB taxonomy): domain Bacteria; phylum Bacillota; class Clostridia; order HGM11514; family HGM11514; genus CABSMD01. The sequence goes on along the minus strand of CABSMD010000022.1, from coordinate 7,505 downwards.
GTGGAACAGGGAAGCGGCCAGGGCGGCGTCCGCGTGGCCGCGCGTCAGCACGTCGTAGAAATGCTCCATTGTCCCCGCCCCGCCGGAGGCGATGACCGGGATACCCGCCTGGCGGGAGATCCGGTTGGTCAGTTCGATGTCATACCCGGCCTTCGTCCCGTCGCAGTCCATGCTGGTCAGCAGGATTTCTCCCGCGCCGAGGCGTTCGGCTTCGGCGGCCCATTCGACCGCGTCGAGTCCGGTGTTGACCCGCCCGCCGTTGCGGTAGACCTGCCAGCTGTCCCCGTGGCGTTTGGCGTCGATCGCCACGACTACGCATTGGCTGCCGAACTTATCCGCCGCCTGTGAGATCAGGGTTGGGTTTTCAATCGCGGCGGAATTGATTGAAATCTTGTCTGCGCCCTCGCGCAGGATCGCCCGGAAATCCTCTACCGTGCGGATGCCGCCGCCCACCGTGAAGGGGATAAAAACGGTCTCCGCGACCCGGCGCACCAGATCAAGAATGATGCCGCGTGCGTCGGAGGAGGCGGTGATGTCGAGAAAAACCAACTCGTCCGCGCCGGCCTTGTCGTAGGCGGCCCCAACCTCCACCGGGTCGCCCGCGTCCTGTAAATTCACAAAATTGATGCCCTTAACCACCCTGCCGTCGTGCACGTCGAGGCAGGGGATGATTCTTTTTGCGTACATAAAACCCTCCCGTCGGCCGCCGCGGCGGCGTTATGCTATGGAATGGATAAAATTATGCAGGATCGCCAGCCCTACCTTCCCGCTTTTTTCCGGGTGGAACTGCATGGCGCAGACATTGCCCGACTCAACGGCGGCGTGGATGTTAACGCCGTATTCCGTCGTTGCGGACACGATTTGGGGGTTTTCGGCCTGCAGGTAATAGGAATGGACAAAATAGACATACAGCTGTTCGCCGATGTTGCGAAAGATCCTGCTGTCGGGGCGGATGGACAGGGAATTCCAGCCGATGTGGGGAATTTTCAAGCCTTCTCCCGGCGGGATCTTCACAATCCTGCCCGGAAAGATTCCCAGGCCCCGCGTGTCCGGCGCTTCTTCGCTTGCTTCAAACAGGAGCTGCAGCCCCAGGCAGATGCCCAAAAACGGCTTTCCCGTTTCGATAAACCGTCCGATCGCCTCGTCCAGGCCGCGCTGGCGGATGTGCGAGGCCGCCACGCCGAACGAGCCGACCCCCGGCAGGACAGCCGCGTCGCATGACAGGATCCGTTTCGGATCGCCGGTCACAACCGTTTCCTGCCCGAGCGCGCCGAATGCCTTTTCCACACTTTTAAGGTTGCCCGCGTCATAATCGATGATAGCAATCAAGCCGTCCCATCCTTTCCGTTTTTTCTCAAACTGTCTACAGTATAACACAATTTTCTGCCATTTTCAAGACCTTTCCCCAAGCAGAAAATCCGCCATCACCGTGTTGGAAAGGTCGAAACCGCGCTCGGTCAGCGCCCAGCCCTTTGCAGTTTTGGCGAGCAGTCCGTTTTGGCAGTGTTTTTTGATTGGTTCGGCAAAAATTTTGTCAAACGGGATGCCGAAGCGGTTGTAAAACGCGTCCGCGTCCACTCCCCGCGCCAGCCGCAGCGACAGGATTGCCGCCTCGGATATCCGCCCATCCCGGTCGAGTGTTTCGGCAATGTCCGGGCGGAGTGTTTTGTCCCGTACCTTATTAATATACCGTCCGATATCGCTCTCCCAGCTATACCGCACACCGTTTTCAAACCCATACGCCCCCGCACCGAGCGCGGCGAACGGCCCGCCCTCCCAGTAGCACAGGTTGTGGCGGCATTCCTCGCCGGGGCGGGCGAAGTTGGAGATTTCATAGCGCGGCAGTCCCGCGTCCGCCAATACCGCCACCGCGCGGTGGTACATCTCCCGTTCGGTTTCCTCGTCCGGCAGGGGGGCGGGCAGGGACTGGGCGAACGGCGTCCCATCTGCGATGGTGAGGGAGTAGCAGGAGAGATGCCCGATGGCCAGGGAGAGGAGGCCCTCCAGCGTTTCCTCCCAATCGGAGAGCGTCTGGCCGGGCAGGTTGAACATCGCGTCGGCGTTGATCCGTTCAAAGCCTGCCTCCTGCGCCAGTTTGACGCATTGTATAAAATCCTTGCGCGTGTGGACGCGCCCGATCCGGCGCAGCAAGGTGTCCTGCCAGGCTTGCAGCCCGATGCTGAGGCGGTTCACTCCCCGGCGGCGGAGCAGGGCGAGCTTTTGTTCGTCCAGTGTTTTGGGGTTTGCCTCCATGGTGAACTCCGCGCCGGAACAGTCGAATATTTCCCCCAGCCCGCCGAGCAGGCGGTCAAGCTGGGGATAAGAAAGGGCGGTGGGAGTCCCGCCGCCGATGTAAACGCTGTCCGGTTTGCTGTATCCTTTTTCTGTGCGTATGCCGCTTTCCTTGCCAAACTCCATGTTTTTACCGTCCTGCCGGGCGGTGCCGTTAGCCCAAGGCATCGTCCCCCTTCGAGATACACCCTCAGCCTCGCCTATCGTATCCTGCCGCACGTCTGCGTCGCGATCCTTTTCCCGCCGCGCCGCCTGCGTCAGCAGGGCGGCGATGTAATCGTCCGCCAGGCCCCAGGCGCGGTCGCTGGAATTGAAATCGCAGTAGGGGCACTTATTCAGGCAGAACGGAATGTGGATATAAAGCCCAAACATCGCTTCCTCCTTTGCCGGGCAGAACCGGCCCGGCCCAAACGTGGCCTTTCCCATAGCCCAGCCCGGCCTTGCAAATAACCGGCTTTTTGCGCAAGCCCGCTTTCTTTAATCCGGCTTGAGCACCGACATAAACGCCTCCTGTGGCACCGTCACGCTGCCGACCTGGCGCATTCGTTTCTTGCCTTCCTTCTGTTTTTCGAGCAGCTTTTTCTTTCGGGTGATGTCGCCGCCATAGCACTTGGCCAAAACGTCCTTGCGCAGGGCCTTGACCGTCTCGCGGGCGATGATCTTGCCGCCGATGGCGGCCTGGATGGGAATTTCAAACAACTGGCGGGGGATGACCTCCTTGAGCTTTTCGGCGATCCGCCGTCCCCGCGCATAGGCCTTTTCCTCGTGGACGATAAACGACATCGCGTCCACCATCTCGCCGTTTAGCAGAATGTCCAGCTTGACCAGCTTGGACTGCTGGTAGCCGTCCAGCTCGTAGTCGAAGGAGGCATACCCGCGTGAAATCGACTTGAGGGTATCGAAAAAGTCATAGATGATCTCATTCAGCGGCAGGATGTAGTGCAGCTGCGCGCGGTCGGTGTCGATGTACTGCATATCTTTAAAAATCCCGCGCCGGTCCTGGCACAGCTCCATGATGTTGCCGACGTAATCGGTCGGCGTCATGATGGTGGCGCGCGCCACCGGCTCCTCCATGTAATCGATCTCGCCGGCGGGCGGCAGGTTGGTGGGGTTTGAAATCTCGACCATCTCGCCGTTGGTTTTGATGACCTTGTAAATTACGCTGGGGGCGGTGGTCACTAAGTCCAGGTTGTATTCCCGTTCCAGCCGTTCCTGGATGATTTCCATGTGCAAAAGCCCCAAAAAGCCGCACCGGAACCCGAATCCGAGGGCCAGCGAGGTTTCCGGCTCAAACGAGAGGGATGCGTCGTTCAATTGCAGTTTCAGCAGCGCTTCGCGCAGGTCTTCATACTTTGCGCCGTCCGCGGGGTAGATGCCGCAGAACACCATGGGGTTGACCTGCTTGTAGCCGGGCAGGGCCTCGGCCGCGCCATCCTTTACGGTGGTGACGGTGTCGCCCACCCGCGTGTCCGACACGTTCTTAATCGAAGCGGCGATGAAGCCGACCTCACCGGCCTCCAGCGCATCGGAGCTTACCGTCCCGTTGGCCTTTAGATAGCCAACCTCGACCACCTCAAACGTCTTTCCGGTTGCCATCATCCTGATTTCGTCGCCCGATTTTACAGTTCCCTCCATAATACGCACATATACAATCACGCCCTTGTAGGCGTCGTAAACCGAGTCGAAAATCAGCGCGCGCAACGGTTTTGAAGAATCCCCCTCCGGATGCGGGATTTTGTGGATAATCTCCTCCAACACCGCCACGATCCCGATCCCGTTTTTGGCGGAAATCAGCGGTGCGTCCTCCGCCTCAATGCCGATGATGTTTTCGATCTCGTTCTTGACATAATCCGGCCTTGCGCTGGGCAGGTCGATTTTGTTGATAACCGGCACGATTTCCAACCCGTGGTCGACCGCGAGATAGGTGTTGGCCAGGGTCTGGGCCTGGATGCTCTGCACCGCGTCCACCACCAGTACCGCGCCTTCACAGGCGGCAAGGCTGCGGGATACCTCATAGTTGAAATCGACGTGTCCGGGGGTGTCGATGAGGTTTAAGACATATTCCTGCCCGTCCTCCGCCTGATAAGTAAACCGCACGGCGCGGGCCTTGATGGTGATCCCGCGTTCGCGCTCCAAATCCATGTTGTCCAAAAGCTGCTGTTCCATGTCGCGCGAGCTGACGTCGCCTGTGATTTCGAGCAAACGGTCAGCCAGGGTGGATTTGCCGTGGTCGATGTGGGCTATGATACAAAAATTTCGAATGTTTTCACTTTTCATATTCTGACTCCCAAGCTTACATAATAATAAATTATTATAACACACAAAACCAAGATTTACAATAATGAAATAATCCGCATATCTTCGCGCAACCCTACATATATATCAACTAAGCGAACCAATATAAAGGAGGAAGCAGGATGTCATTTGAAACGAACAGGCAGGATATCACCGTGCATGAGACGTTGTATGCGGATACCGTGACCGAGCTGGTCGAGGGCGATATCATAGTACCGGACGTCAAAGCGGATGTAGCCAAGATTTTGCAGATAGATGGGACGACAGCGATAGAATCCAGGGAGTACGCCGGCGGCAAAGTGACCCTAAACGGCTGTGTGTACCTGACGATTCTATACACCCCGACCGACGGTTCAAAGATCGAGGCGATCCGCACCAGTATGGAGTACAGCCACACCATCAAGGCCGGGAGTGCGGAGGACGCGTTGTATGCCTCGGCCAGCTGTGACGTGGCGAACATCGACTATAACCTGTACAATTCACGCAAATTAAATGTCAAAACCACCGTAGCGATTGATGTCAAGGTAACGGCGAAGCGGTCGGTGACGATGGTGACAGGGTGCGAGGCGGATTGTCCGGTGGAGATGCAGAGCCGGCAGGTGCAGACGATAGCGGCCGATATGCAGACCAACGATGTCATTGCGATCAAGGAAGCGTTTGACATTCCCAACGGGATGCCGAATATCGGGCGGATATTAAAATGCGACACCCAGTTTAAAGACCAGGACTATAAGGTTCTGGCAGGCAAGGTGGTGGTCAAGGGAGAGATTGGCATAACCACCCTGTACCTGAGTGAGGAAGGCGAGATTGAGTTTATGGAGCACTCGTTGCCGTTCACCGAGATCATCGATGCGAACGGGATCGACGAGGATATGGAGGCGGATGTCACGCTGGTGCTGTCCAACCTGGCGTACCAGGCGACCGAGGACAGCGACGGGGACATGCGGGTGCTGTTCATCGATACCCGGATGTATGTAGACATCAACGCCTATCAGAAAGAGATGGCGGATGTGCTGTCGGATGCGTTCTGCACCGATTTTCCGTTGGATATGCAGTGGGGGAGTTTTACCTATACCCATGTGGGTGACACCCTGCGCGTGCCCGTCACCATCAAAGAGGTGCTGCGGATCGATTCGGAGTTACCGCCGATCCGGCAGGTATACAGCCTTCTGATCAAGCCGTATATCAATGAAAGCCAGATTCAAAACGGGCAGATGGTGATCGACGGCGTAGCGGACGTATACATACTGTATCTGTGTGAGGATGACCAAACGCCGTTGTATTCGGTGCGGCAGGAGATACCGTTTTCGCTGACCGAGGAGCTGGAAGATGCGGGAGGCGACTATGCGGACATCCGTGTGACCGCCGAGCATTGCAGTTATAACATCACGGCGGGCGGGGATATAGAAGTGCGGTGTATCATCAACGTAACCGCGAAGGCGATGCAGACGATAAGCACGAATTTTGTGGAGAGCGTCACCCCGGCCGAGGTGGATGAGGAGGAAGGCCCGAAACCGTCGCTGGTGATCTATTTTGCCCAAAAGGGGGATACCCTGTGGGATATCGCCAAATCCTATTCGGTGACGCAGGAGAACATCAGCCGGGCGAATAAGATTGTAGACGGGTATATCAAGGCGGGGCAGAAGATCGTGATTCCGCGCTGAACTATCTTAAAAAACAAAAAGGAACCGTACCTGCCAGGTGCGGTTCCTTTTTTTACTTTCTGCCATTCGCTGTCACTTATCAATATCAACCAGATCCGACGCTTTCACACCCAAGGCCTTTGCAATCGTGAACAGGGCGCGGACCGATGGGCAATAGGGGAGATTAGGTGCCTCCAGCTGACTGATATATCCCTCTGAGTATCCGGTAACCTCTGCCAGTTCTTCCTGCGTCATCTTTGTCTTGCGTCTGTAAAATCCAATATTGAGACCAATATCCAAAAGAATCCCTTTATATTCCATCTCATTTATCAACATATAAATCCCGCCTAATAAATTTTATAATACTATTGTAGACTATTGACGACAAAATATTTACATGATAACATATAATGTAAACTATATTATACATAGTTTAATTTAATTTATAACTAGTATGGAGGTTAACCGATGAAAGAGTCAACCAGAAACTATCTGTATATTACAATGCTGATTGTGACCCTCTTTTCCCTTATCTTCTCGTTCAGTGCATGGCACATTGCAAGATACGCAGCCATACCTGTTTATAACCAGCAGCAGATAGCAGAGCAACAATTGCAAGAGCAGCAGTTGCTAAAGGACCAAATTGTTTACATCACAAAACATGGTGAAAAATATCAAAAAAAACCCTGCCGTTATCTCAACAACAGTATTATCACCACCCTATTATACGATGCAAAAATAAATGGCTACCAGCCCTGCTCCGAGTGCATGGGCGGGTAACCATGACATGTATTCCAATTGCACGAAGCAACTCCCTTTTCCCCGAATAAAATTTGGAACCGGCGGATACGTTCTTGTTGAAAAGCGAGTGGCCTATACCATTTAAAAAAGGGTACACAAATAAAAGCGAATCTGTTACGCTGTTTTTTCAGCGTGTCCGCCGCACCATTTTGTCAGAAATGTCTTTTAGTCGATCTTTACTCCGCAGCCTTTGGCAAAGATTTTTAGCATTTCTTCGGTAAGCATTCTCTGTTCTGAACTCATATTTTTCGTGATTTTGTTATACGGATGGTTCGGATTGTTGGTTGCATGACCGAACAATATGTAGTCGGCGTCGCAGTCGAGCACCTTGAGCATAGCAATCAGCGTCGAAAGCGATAACCCACTAAAGCCTCTTTCAATATCCGAGATATGTTGAACACCAACGCCGATTGCATCAGCAAGCTCTTGCTGTGTCAGCTTTTTCGCCATCCTTGCCTCCCTGATCTGTTTACC
>CABSMD010000021.1 GCA_902478725.1 uncultured Clostridia bacterium | reverse complement strand
TTCGTCGGCAGCGTCAGATGTGTATAAGAGATAGGGTTAGGTGTGCAAATAGCTTGGCGTTTTTTGCTGACAAATTAAAATATATGAAGTATAATTAAAGCAGAATCGAAAGGAGATGAATTATGGAACCGCGAGAAACCAAGTTTTCATTTATATATAACGAAATTAAACAACGCATTTTGAATGGTCAGATACTTCCAGGAAACTGTCTGCCATCTTCGAGGGTGCTCTGCAATCAATTCCATGTAAGCCGATATACAGTTAATCGTGTTTTTGATGTGTTGAAAAAAGAGGGATTGATTGAAATTCAGCCTCGCCTTGCGCCAATTGTCCTCTCCAGAACAGTTATGTTTGAACCAGAGAATATGCTGTCTGACATTTTGAAAGAAAGGGACAGTATTGTACAGATATATCAAACATTTGCTTTATTATTGCCGCCACTTCTAGTTTTTGCTTCACAGAATTGTAACTTGGAGATAATGCGCCATTATAAACAGGCTATGAAAGTATCTCGCTTTGGAATTGCAGCCGGTGGATGGCGACCTTCTTCCAAATTTATTAAAGAGATTCTGGAGATTGGTGGAAACCCTTTGCTTGGCAATCTCTATTCGGTTTTTGAACTTTATCATAACCTAAGTTTTTTTACAGAAAAATGTCCTTACTTTTTGGAAACCTTTTTACAGGGTTCTGTATCCATTACAGGGATTATGATAGATATTTTAAAAGGAAACGATCCTTCTATTAAGCATAGTCAGTTAGTAGATCTATTTCAAAGATTTGCAGATTCCATTGCCGGAACGTTAGAACATTTAGCAAATACGACACCTCAATGTCCGCCACAATCTCCTGTTTCGTTTTCATGGAAACCAACACGTGGTAGAGACTATTTTTACTCAAGAATAATTAGCGATTTGAATCGGAAGATTGGTAACGGCGAATATCCTTGTGGAACGTATCTGCCTTATGAAAAACAATTAGCCAGCCAGTACGGTGTCTCTGTATCTACAGTCAGAAAAGCATTAGGTGAACTTGAGCAAAGAGGCCTTGTAAAAACCTTAAATGCTAAGGGAACTATAGTTATAGAGCCGGACGATTCTCGAGTTAATCAGATGCTTCCTAATCCAAGACGTACACAGGAGGCACTGCAATATCTTTATGCTCTACAATTACTAGTACTGATTATTCATCCAGTAGCTATGATGGCCGCTCCAAAGTTTAGTTCAAAAGAATTGAACGAGTTAAGTGAAAAATTCGCCCTACCCAATTCCATTTGTATCATCGATATTTTTGAAGCCATTTTAAAACATGTTGAATTAGAGCCTTTGCATGTTATATTGACTGAAGCATTCCGCCTTACTGAATGGGGACACTATATTGCTTATTATGATAATAAAAAACTAGTGATTCAAAAGCTCAATAAACAAATTATTGCAGCGGTTCAACATCTATGTGAAGGGAATATGAGTTCTTTTGCAAATGGTATTACAGATTGCTATCGTTATTCTTTAAAGCGTGCCAAAGAGTATATGATAAAAAAATATAATTTTTATAGGGTATCCTATATTCGAATTCCGGAAATATACTAGACGCAAGCAATGGAAAGGGGTAGCCTGTTGGAACATCCCCCAGATTCCTGCTCCGGCACAAAAATGCGTAGGCCGCATACCGCGCGGTGTATGGTAGCTATCGTGTTCTGACGAAGGGTCAAAGTTAAAAATATAGTAAAAGCCGAAAACCGTGTCAACGGCAAAAGGAACGCGTCGCAGTACGTTGCTGATTCGGTCCAAGCTGCGGCGACGTTTGACTGCCTGCAATGTCCGACTCTTTTTCCGAAAGTTAACTCTTTTTGAAAAAAAGTTTGACTTTTTGCGTGGATTGTGCTACAATAGCGGGTAGCCGCATGGAAAGGGTTTTAAAATATCCGGTGGATATACCCGAAGCCAGCGAGTTTGGTTAAAACAGGAGGAAAAAGAATGTACGCAGTGATTGAAACGGGCGGAAAGCAGTACCGTGTTGCAGTAGGCGACGTGGTTAATGTTGAGAAGCTCGGTTTAAACGATGGGGAAACGGTAACCTTTGATAAGGTAGTTGCCGTATCCAACGACAATGGGTTTACCTGTGGAACGCCGTATGTGGACGGCGCGACGGTGGGCGCGAGCGTGGTCAAGAACGACCGGGCTAAAAAGATTATCGTTTTTAAGTATAAACCCAAAAAGGGTTACCGTAAAAAACAGGGACACCGTCAGTATTACACGAAGGTAAAAATCGACAGCATTAATAGTTAACAATAGGATCAAAACAACTTTGATTTCAACACAAGGAGATAAACTCCAGTTGAGGTTTTGTTCGAAGAAAGCGAAGTTGCCTAGAACAATTGGAGTTTGTAGTATGATCAAGGTAACGATTCTAAAAAGTCAGAAAACCCACCGCGGCTTCCGGATGGAAGGGCATGCGGGCTACGCTGAGGAAGGGTATGATATCGTTTGTGCTGCCGCTTCATCAGTTGCGCAGTTTGTGGTTGCGGGTTTGACACAGGTTTACCATATTCCGTGCGAATACCGGCTTGACGATGGTCTGATTACTCTGTCTTTGCCGCCAGATGGCGCGCAGACGGCGCAGGACCTTTTGGAAACATTTGAGTTGTATATCCGGCAGCTTTCGCTGCAATACCAGCAGTATTTGAAAATCAGTGTGATGGAGGTAACATGATGTTTACGATTAATATTCAGTTATTGGCGCATAAAAAAGGTATGGGAAGCACCAAGAACGGGCGTGACTCGGAATCCAAGCGCCTGGGCGTAAAACGGGCGGACGGACAGTTCGTTCTCGCGGGCAACATCCTTGTCCGGCAGAGGGGGACAAAGATCCATCCGGGTAACAACGTAGGAAAAGGCGGCGACGATACGCTGTTTGCGCTGGTTGACGGCAAAGTGCATTTCGAGCGCAAGGGCAGGGACAAGAAACAGGTCAGCGTGTATTCGGTTGCCCAATAATCTGTGTTGTGTGTAAAATCCCTCTGTAGAAAGAGGGATTTTTTGTCTTATCATGGGGCATATTTTAAAGAAAAAGAGATTGGTGAGAGAGATGTTTGTAGATACAGCGCAGATAGAGATCAAGGCCGGCGCGGGCGGCAATGGTTGCGTGTCCTTCCGGCGGGAGAAATATGTAGCAGCCGGCGGGCCGGACGGCGGCGACGGCGGGCGCGGCGGCGACGTGATATTCGAGGCTGACCCGCATTTGACCACGCTGATGGATTTTCGATATCGCAAAAAGTACGCCGCCGGACGTGGCAGTGACGGCATGGCCCGAAAATGTTTCGGTAAGGACGGGGAGGATCTGGTGATCCGCGTACCCGCAGGCACCGTTATCCGCGACGCGGCAACCGGTCTTGCGCTGGCGGATATGTCGGAGGCGGGCCGGCGGTTCGTCGCGGCCCGTGGCGGCAATGGCGGTTGGGGAAATGCGCACTTTGCAACCGCAACCCGGCAGGCGCCTGCGTTTGCCAAAAGCGGCCTGCCCGGCGGGGAACGCACCGTCACGCTGGAATTGAAGCTGCTGGCCGACATTGGGTTGGTGGGATTTCCGAATGTGGGAAAATCCACCCTGCTGTCGGTGGTCAGCGATGCACGGCCGAAGATCGCCAATTACCATTTTACAACCCTGGTTCCCAACTTGGGCGTGGTAACGCTGGGGGAGGAGGTTAGCTTTGTGGTAGCTGATATCCCCGGCATTATTGAGGGTGCGCATAGCGGCGTTGGCTTGGGACACGAGTTTTTGCGTCATGTGGAGCGTACCCGGCTTTTGATCCATGTGGTGGACGTGTCCGGTAGCGAGGGGCGAGATCCGGTCGAGGATTTTGAGGCCATCAATGAAGAACTGACCCGCTATAACAGCAGTTTGGCTGTAAAAGAGCAGATCATCGCGGCCAATAAGCTTGACCTGACCGGTGGCGGGGAGTATTTTGAGAGCTTCAAAGAGGAGATGGAGCATCGGGGCTACCGCGTGTTCGGCATCAGCGCGGCGACCCGGAAGGGGGTAGACGACCTGATGCGCTACGCGGCGGAACGCCTGTCCAAAATACCCGTGCCGCAGGTGACGATAGAGGAGGAACCCGAAGCTGCCATGTATGACAGCAGTGGGGATTCCGGTTTTACAGTCACACTGGAGGATGGAGTGTATGTGGTAAGCGGGCGTCTGATCGACCGTATCATGGGCTCGACCAATTTTGCCGACAGCGATTCGGTACAGTTTTTCCAGCGTGCACTACGCAGCAAGGGCGTGATCGACGCCCTGCGGGAGGCGGGCGCCGGTGAAGGTGACACGGTGCGTATGCTGGAATTTGAGTTTGATTTTGTTGATTAAGCATAAAAGAGCCGAATTCATAGGCCTAAGCATAAGGCTGCCAAACACCTTAGGGACAGTTGGATTGTTTTTGCATACAATAATTGATAACAGCCGTTCGTACGGCGGAAACAGGAGAATACCCTATGATAACAAGCAAACAGAGGGCGTACCTGCGGGGCTTAGCCAACGACCTTGACCCGATCTTCCAGATCGGAAAGGGTGGTATTACACCCAATTTTATCAAACAGATATTTGATACGTTAGAGGCGCGCGAGCTTTTAAAGGTAAACGTGCTTGCCAATTCGGAATATACCGCGCGCGAGGCGTGCGAGGAACTTTGTCAGCGTGTCGGGGCCAATCCGGTGCTGGTGGCGGGAAATAAATTCGTGTTATATAAGCGTTCCCGCGAGCATAAAAAAATCGTGTTGCCCGGCGAGCCACCGCAGGCAAAGCGCGTCAAGCCGCACAGCGCAAAGGCTGCCAATGTCGAAAGGAAAACTGCCCCGTATGACAGGAGCACCGCTGGTACCCGGCGGGGTACCGGTGATCAAGGGAGAGGCGGCGCCAATGCCGGTAGAAGAGCCAAAGCTACAGTCAGCATTGCGAAAAAAGGAAGGGATGCCAATGGAGCGAATCGCCCTGTTCGGAGGGGTTTTTGATCCCATCCATAACGGACATATCGCCGCCGCAAAGTTGGTGGCAAAAAACCTGCACCCAAAGGAGCTGATCCTCATCCCGTCCGGCAACCCGCCCCATAAGCGGGCACGGCGGGTAAGCGACGCGGAGGACCGGTTTCAAATGACCGCGCTTGCGGCCAAAAGATACGGCTTTTCGGTCAGCCGCTATGAGATCGACAAGCAAGGCTTTTCTTATACGGTGGATACCCTGCTTCATTTCCGGCAAACCTATGGGCAGGACACCGAACTGTTGTTTCTAATTGGTTCGGACAATATCGGGCAGGTCAAAACCTGGTACCGCCATGAGGAAATCCCGCGTCTGGCGACCATCGTGGTGGTGGCGCGTCCGGGGTATGATATCTCTTTGGCAAAGCGCGTCTTTCCGGATTGCTACTGCGTCACGGGCGAGGGAATCGACCTGTCCTCTACTGCCGTGCGGGACGCGTCGCGGGCGGGGGAGGATGTTTCCCATCTCGTTTGTGATGAGGTTTATCATTATATTATGGAACACCATCTGTATGGCCGACCGGCCGATCCGGAGACGTTTGTCAAAAGCCGGATCGGGCAGAGGCGGATGCGGCACACGCTGGGCGTGTGCGATACGGCAAAGCGCCTGGCCACGCAGTATGGCGCGGATGTTGACAAGGCATACCTGGCTGCGCTGTTGCACGACTGTGCAAAGGAGATGCCTTTGGAAGAAATGTTGAAATTTTGCAAAGAATATGATATAATACCGGATCATATACAGGCAGGTCAAACCGCCCTGCTCCACGCTATTGTGGGTGAGGAGATAGCATATAGGGAGATGGGAATCGACGACAATGAAATCCTGCATGCGATCCGCTACCACACGACAGGGTGCGCGGATATGCCCTTACTAACAAAAATCATCTACTTGGCTGACTGCATCGAACCGGGTAGGGAGTATGAAGGGATCGACCGGTTGCGGGCGGCCGCTGCGAAAGGCTTGAACGAAGCTTGTCTTTTGTCGCTGGAGGAGAATATCCTGTTTCTGATCCGCAGCGGCAAGCTGATCCATCCGGATACCGTGATGGCTCGCAATGATTTGATTGAGAAGGAGAGGCGGATAGATGACAAATGAAAAGCTGGAACTGATTGTGAAAACGCTGGACGCGAAAAAGGCGAAGGACATTGAGGTGCTGGATTTGTCCGGCGTGTCCAACATCGGCGATTATTTTGTAATAGCCACCGGCACGTCAGGCGTTGCGGTGAAATCACTGGCCGACGAGGTGGAGCTAAAGGCGAAGCAGGCGGGTTATGAGCTGCACCATACCGAGGGATACCAGACGGCGGTGTGGGTGTTGTTGGATTACGGCGATGTGGTGCTGCATATCTTCAACGCCGACTCGAGAGCGTTTTACAGCCTGGAACGGCTTTGGACCGACGCGAAGCGGGTGGACATATCCGGGCTTTTGACACAGGATTAGATCTGATAAGGGGGAAAGAAACGTATGGCAACCGAGTACAGGCCAGCGGAGTTTGAATCGAAATGGCAGAAGAAGTGGGAGGATCAAAAGGCGTTTGCCGCTACCAACGACACCAGCAAGCCGAAATTTTACGGTTTGGTGGAATTTCCTTACCCGTCCGGACAGGGATTGCATGTAGGACATCCGCGCAGCTACACGGCGCTGGATATCGTGACCCGCATCCGTCGGATGCAAGGGTATAACGTGCTATATCCGATGGGGTGGGATGCGTTTGGTCTTCCAACCGAAAACTACGCGATCAAAAATCACGTACACCCAAAAAAGGTGACCGAGGAAAATGTCGCAAACTTCAAACGCCAGCTCAAATCGCTGGGATTTGCCTTTGATTGGGACCGTGAGGTGAACACCACCGACCCGGAGTACTATAAATGGACGCAGTGGATTTTCCTAAAGCTGTTCGAGCATGGTCTTGCGTATAAGCAGGAGATGCCGATCAACTGGTGTACCAGCTGTAAGGTCGGCCTTGCCAACGAAGAGGTGGTCAACGGCGCTTGTGAACGCTGTGGCGGCGAGGTGGTACAAAAGCTCAAAAGCCAGTGGATGCTGCGGATCACCGATTATGCGCAGCGCTTGATTGAGGATCTGGACGATGTGGACTATATCGAAAAGATCAAGGTGCAGCAAAAGAACTGGATCGGCCGTTCCGAAGGGGCGGAGGTGGATTTTAAGCTCCTGCCTTCTAATGATACCGTGACGGTGTACACCACCCGGGCCGATACCCTGTTCGGCGCGACCTATATGGTGCTGTCGCCCGAACACCCCTTCATCGATAAAATGAAGGATTCTATACAGAATTTCGATGCGGTGGACGAATACCGTCAAATCTCCGCCCGAAAATCCGAATTTGAGCGTACCGAGTTGGCCAAGGACAAAACTGGCGTGCCCTTAGAAGGGATCAAGGCGGTCAATCCGGTCAATGGAAAGGAAATCCCGGTCTGGATTTCGGATTATGTCCTGATGACCTACGGCACCGGCGCGATCATGGCGGTGCCCGCGCATGACGGGCGTGACTGGGAGTTTGCCAAAAAGTTTAACCTCCCGATTATTGAGGTGGTTGCCGGCGGGGAGGATGTGGAAAAGGCTGCCTTTACCGACGTTTCCTCCGGTAAAATGGTAAATTCAGGATTTCTGGATGGCATGGAGGTCAGCGAGGCGATCCCGGCCATGATACAATACTTAGAATCCAAGGGCTTGGGTAAGAAAAAAGTAAACTTTAAGCTGCGCGATTGGGTGTTCTCCCGCCAGCGTTACTGGGGTGAGCCAATTCCTCTGGTACATTGTAACAAATGCGGCTGGGTGGCTCTTCCGGAAGACCAGTTGCCGCTGCTGCTGCCGGAAATCGAGGATTATGAAATGACCGACGACGGGCAGTCCCCGCTTGCCAAGGTAGATGACTGGGTTAACACCACCTGTCCCAAATGCGGCGGCCCGGCGGTTCGCGAAACCGACACGATGCCACAGTGGGCGGGATCGTCCTGGTACTTCTTGCGCTATATCGACCCGCATAACGATCAGGCATTGGCCGATCCGGAATTGCTGAAATATTGGATGGATGTCGATTGGTACAACGGCGGGATGGAGCATGTGACGCTGCATGTATTATACTCGCGTTTTTGGTATAAATTTTTATATGACATTGGCGCAGTGCCCACCAAGGAGCCGTACCGCAAGCGAACCTCCCATGGGATGATCCTGGGGGAGAATGGCGAAAAGATGTCAAAGTCCCGCGGCAATGTCATTAATCCCGATGAAATCGTGGAGGAATACGGTGCGGACACGTTCAGGCTGTATGAGATGTTCATCGGCGCGTTTGACCAGGCAACCCCCTGGTCGATGAACGGTGTGCGTGGCTGCCGCAAGTTTTTGGAGCGCGTCTGGGCCTTATCTGATTGGGTGACCGACGAAAGCGAGGGATACTCGGCTGACTTGGAAA
Source organism: uncultured Clostridia bacterium (assembly GCA_902478725.1). Lineage (GTDB taxonomy): Bacteria > Bacillota > Clostridia > HGM11514 > HGM11514 > CABSMD01. The sequence goes on along the minus strand of CABSMD010000021.1, from coordinate 11,075 downwards.
GCGCGATGCACAAAACGATCAAGAAGGTGGACGAGGACGTCAGCCGGATGAAGTTCAACACCGCGATTGCGGCGATGATGAGTCTGATGAACGAGTTTTCCGCTAAAAAGCGGCTGACCCGTGGGGAATATAAAACGTTTTTATTGTTGCTCAATCCCTTTGCGCCGCACATGACCGAGGAATTGTGGGAACGGGCCGGTTTCCCCGGCCTGTGTTCGGTCGCACCATGGCCAAAATTTGACGAGGCAAAGACGCAGGACGATATGGTGGAGCTGGTACTTCAGGTCAACGGCAAAGTGCGCGATAAGATCACCTTGCCTGCTGGATCAGAGGAGGATACCGTCAAGCAGGCCGCGATGGACAACAAGCGCGTACGGGAGCTGACCGACGGCAAGCAGGTTGTTAAAACCATTGTGGTGCCGAATAAGCTGGTCAATATCGTAGTAAAATAAATAGCACAAAGAGGAATGAAAGAAATACAATGAATGATAGACGCAATGACCGGGTAGAGTAGCCCTTGCACCGGCAGCGAACAGAGAAGCGCGGCAAAACTGCTGAGAGCCGCGCCGCTGCCAACTGGAGCGAAGTGCGCCCGGTGGCGTTCCCGGCGGAACAGTCTGCAATGCGGCGAGTATGCAGGGACGGTTTGCCCCGTTAGAGGCTTCTGAGTAAAAAATCAAAGTGGAACCGCGGAAAACCTCCGCCTTTGGTATGGCTTGCGCCATAGCAGAGGCGGAGGTTTGTGTTATAGCAAGCACAAAAGTGGAACAAAAACCTGGTTTTTGGCCTGATGTGTGGATTGTAACAAAGTAAAGCAAGCCGGTTGAACGGTTTGTACCCAGGTTACCGCTAGGAGGGATTTGTATGGGACTGAGGGCAGATTTGAAGAGCATCATGGAACGGGATCCGGCGGCTCGCAACGCCTTAGAGGTATTCTTGCTGTATTCAGGCGTTCATGCCGTCCTGTGGCATCGGCTGGCGCATTGGCTGTACCGGCATAAATGCCTCTTCCTCGCGCGCTTTGTGTCGCAGACCAGCCGGTTTCTGACCGGTATTGAGATCCATCCCGGTGCGACAATCGGCCGGGGGCTTCTGATTGATCACGGCATCGGCGTAGTGATCGGGGAGACAGCGGTGATTGGGGACGACTGCACCATCTACCAGGGAGTGACGCTGGGCGGTACCGGCAAGGAGAAGGGCAAGCGGCATCCCACCATCGGCAGCCATGTCATGATCGGCGCGGGCGCGAAGGTGCTGGGGCCGTTTACGGTGGGCGACAATTCCAAAATTGCCGCAAACGCCGTGGTGTTAAGCGAGGTGCCGCCCGATTGTACCTGCGTCGGCGTGCCGGCACGGATCGTCAAGCGTGGAGACGTGCGGGTGGATCAAAAATGCGATGTCGACCAGATCCACATCCCCGACCCGATCTCGCAGGAGCTGTGCAAGCTGCTGCGCCGGATCGAAAAATTGGAGAAGAAAGAGGAGGAATCGGTATGAAAATTTATAATACTATGACAAAGCGTAAGGAAGAGTTTGTACCGCTAAAGGAGGGCGAGGCCAAGATCTATGTCTGCGGTCCGACGGTCTACGACTACTTTCATTTGGGCAATGCGCGCCCGTTCATCGTGTTTGATACCCTGCGCCGGTATCTGGAATATAAGGGTTATCAGGTGACCTTCGTGCAGAACTTTACCGATATCGATGATAAAATGATCAACCGTGCCAACCGGGAAGGGATCACGGTTTCGGAGCTTGGCCAGCGGTTTATCGACGAGTATTTCACCGATGCAAAGGGGCTGGGGATCGAAAAAGCGAGCGTCCATCCCAAAGCGACCGAAAATATCGACGCGATTATCGAGCTGATCTCGGAGCTGGAGCGAAACGGGTATGCGTATTCTGTAGACGGCGATGTCTATTTCCGTACCAAACGGTTTTCGGAGTACGGCAAGCTGTCCCATCAGCCTTTGGAGGATTTGGAGGCGGGCGCGCGCATCGGTGTGGATGAGCGCAAGGAGGACGCGATGGACTTTGCCGTGTGGAAGAAGCAGAAGGAGGGCGAACCCGGCTGGGACAGCCCGTGGGGCAAGGGACGTCCAGGCTGGCATATCGAATGCTCGGCCATGGCGAACAAATATCTGGGTGAAACCATCGACATCCATTGCGGCGGACAGGATTTAGTATTCCCGCATCATGAAAACGAGATCGCGCAAAGCGAGTGTGCCCACGGCGTGCCGTTTGCGCGGTACTGGATGCACAATGGCTACATCAACATCGATAACAAAAAGATGTCAAAATCCCTGGGGAATTTTTTCACCGTGCGAGACATTGTAAAAGAGTTTCCCTATCCGGTGATCCGGTTCTTTATGCTCAGCGCCCACTACCGCAGCCCGATCAATTTCAGCCGGGAGCTGATGGAGCAGGCGCAGTCGGCTCTGGAGCGCATCACAACCTGCATCGATAACCTGAAATTCTTACAAGAGGGCGCGGTGGACACGGTCAGCGAAGAAGAAAAAACGTTACTGGGACAGGATTACATCGCCCGTTTCGAGGCGGCGATGGACGACGACCTGAACACGGCGGACGCGCTTGCGGTCATCTTTGACATGGTGCGCGACTGCAACACCGTTATGAACGATGGCAAGGCGCATTCCAAAGAGGCGGTCGACAAGCTGCTTTCCAACTTTGAGACCTTTTCAAGCGTGTTGGGGCTATTTGCGCAAGAGAAAACAGCAGGAATTGACGCGGAAATTGAGGCGTGGGTGGAAAAACGCCAGCAGGCCCGCAAGGAGAAGAATTTTGCGGAGGCGGATCGCATCCGCGATATGCTGAAAGAACAGGGAATCCTCTTAGAGGATACGCCGCAAGGCGTGAAGATACGGCGGGAATAAAGTGTAACATACTGATAGTATTGACCATTTGGAAAGGAGAACAATAATGAGCGAATTAAGAGGCTTTCGGTTTCAGACGGGAGAACAAAAGGACATTTTAGAGAGCATTTTAAAAAAGGGAAGCGCAGATGTCGATATCGACAAGGAGTGGGAGCTTGACGACCTGATGCAGGATTTAACGGAAAAGGGCCTGCAGCGCACAGGCGAGATGGATGAAAAGGCGGTCGATCTGGTGGAAAATCCGGAATTTTATGGGCGTATTCCCGTGCTCTACCAGGAAAAACAAGGCTATATCGATTTTTATCTGATTGAGGAAGAGGAAAAAGGCTACGACGAGATATTCTGGGGCTGAAAAATGATCCCTGTCGCATAATTTTTCGTTAAGAACAAAATACTAATGGAAAGCGTAAAAATTGTGGCAGGGAGGTTTTCGGATGGCGAACGCGCCGGAGAAATCAGAACGAGAAAAGAATGAGAACATAAAGGAAATGGGTACGGTCAAAACCAAAAACAAACGCGGCAATATCCATTGCTTGAATATCATTGGACAGATTGAGGGGCATATGGTATTGCCGCCGCAGAATAAAACCACAAAATATGAGCATGTGATCCCGCAGCTGGTCGCGATCGAGCAGGATGAGGAGATCGAAGGACTGCTGGTCATGCTCAACACCGTCGGGGGTGACGTGGAGGCGGGGCTCGCCATTGCCGAGATGATCGCCAGTATGAAAAAGCCGACGGTTTCGCTTGTACTGGGCGGCGGGCACAGTATCGGGGTACCGTTGGCGGTGTCGGCCGACGTTTCGTTTATTGCCCCGTCCGCCACCATGACCATCCACCCCATCCGGATGAGTGGCGTGGTGATCGGCGTGACCCAAACGTTTGAATATTTTGACCGGATGCAGGAACGGGTGGTGTCGTTTGTCTGCCGGAATTCCGGCATCAGTAACGATGATTTCCGTACCCTCATGCTCAAGACCGGTGAGATTGCCAATGACGTCGGCACGGTGCTTTTCGGGGAGGACGCCGTTAAATTCAAGCTCATTGACCACATGGGCGGTCTGCACGAGGCGCTGGAAGAATTGTACCGGATGATAGCCGTGCGGCGAAAGGAGAAGGGGCAGGATGCTGTACACGATCGTACCACATGAGTTGATCTTTGCAGAACAGGAGACGCCGGAATTTGAGTTTGTCAGCTTCACCGGTGGCGCGCTTGAGGCGCTCCGGATGGAGGATGGACGCTACCAGGTGCGGCGAGTGATCTCCACCGACCCGAACGATTTTTTGCGTTTTTCGCCCGGGGATGTGATCGATAAGGATAGTCTAAAAACAACAGGCCGCTGATCAACCGATCAGCGGCCTGTTGTTTACTATACTAAAATATCTTTTTCAGTAACGAAATCACAAGATACATCAGCAGGATCACCAGAAAGATAACGCCCATTCCCTTGAGCATCATCGGAAGGGTAAGCAAAAAGTTTTCCATATAAAACACTCCATTCCGCCGGTCGATTCCGGCAATCGATTTATCGTGCAACCAGCATCAGGATCAAACCGCCCGCGATGACCGAAGCGATCTGTCCGCCCACATTTGCACCTGCCGCGTGCATAAGCAAAAAGTTTTGCGGGTCTTCCTTGAGGCCCATCTTGTGGATCACGCGCGCCGACATTGGGAATGCCGAGATACCTGCCGCGCCAATCATAGGATTGACCTTGTTCTTGGAAAACAGGTTCATCAGCTTTGCAAACAATACGCCGCCCACCGTATCGAAGATGAAAGCAATCAGCCCCAGCCCTAGAATCATAAGCGTTTGTGGCGTAAGGAATTCAGATGCCTGCAGGCGTGTGGCGACCGTGATCCCAAGCAGAAGGGTAATCAGGTTTGCCAATTCCTTTTGCGCGCTTTCTGACAAAGAATTGAGTACACCGCATTCCCGGATCAGGTTGCCGAACATCAGAAAACCGACCAGCGCGACCGAACGGGGCGCGAAAATACCGGCGATAATGGTCATACAGATCGGGAACAGGATGCGAACGGTTTTGGAGATCTCCTTCCCGGAGGTATTGTCCATCCGGATCAGGCGTTCCTTCTTTGTCGTGATCAGGCGGATAACAGGCGGCTGGATGATCGGCACCAGCGCCATGTAGGAGTAGGCCGCGACAATGATCGCGCCCAAATACTTGGTGCCATAGTAGTTCGCGACGAAAATAGAGGTCGGGCCGTCCGCCGCGCCGATGATCGCGATGGAAGCGGCGTCTTTGAGGTCAAACCCGCACGCCGCCGCGAGGCTTAGCGTGAAGAAGATGCCGAACTGCGCCGCCGCACCAAAGAGAAGTAACTTCGGGTTTTGCAGCAGAGGACCGAAATCGATCATTGCGCCGATTCCGATAAACAACAAAAGCGGAAACAGCTCGTTGGCGATACCGGCGTTAAATAACGTATCAAGCGGTCCTGTTTCGATCACGTCGTGGATCTTTTGTGTCACCGCGCCCGACATGGGCAGGTTGACCAAAATCGCGCCGAACCCCATCGGCAGCAGGAGCGCCGGCTCCATGTCCCTTTTGATCGCCAGGTAAATCAGAATCCCACCGATCACCCACATGATCACGCTGGGCAGGTCGATGTTCAAAACATTCTCAAACAACTGAAACATAAAGTAACCCCATTTCCGCCGCGTTTGATACACGGCTTGTTTTATGTATGATCCTCCAGTTCACGGATCCTTTTGTCCCTGCGGAAATACACACAGACCCCAATGCCCGCAACCGCTAAGACGCTGTACAGCATCGCCGCGCCCGAACCCTTCCCGGCGCCGAATAAGCTGATCAGAAGTCCCGTCTTGTCCTGCATAAACGGCTCAAACACACGGTCTACCAGGAATCCTCCCACCAGATACCCAAGCGGAATGGTAAAAAACTGCAGGGCATTTCGCACGGAGTAGACCCGCCCCTGCATTTCCAGTGGAATCTGTGAACGGAGCAGAACATCCATGTTGGTATTCATCAAGGGGATTAACAACCACCCCAATACCGCGCCCAAACACCAGATGGGAACGCTCTTGCCGAATGCAAGAAAGAAATTCTCGGTGCACATGGAAAACAGCAGGCAGTTGCAGATTACCCTAGTCCGTCGTTGCGGGGCCGGCAAAAACGACGCGAGCACGCTTCCTACTACATTTGCGATCCCGGTAAACGCGCTCACAGTAGCCAACGCGCCCTCCCCGGCCTTGGACAGCAGCATCGGCGCAAGCGCGGCTTCGTATACTGACGCGATCAGGTTAATTGCCGCCAAAAATAAAATCAGGTGTAAAATACCACGATTGCCTGCAAGATATTGCAACCCCGCCCTTGCTGATGCACGTATGCTTTCCGGCTTTTTACCTTTGTCACGCGCGGGCACCGTAATCAAAAACGCAAGCGCAAGAAAAGCGATGGCGAAGCTGGCAAGATCGAACAGGATGACCGCATCCAATCCCGCGAATGCAAACACTGCTGTCGCGATCACCGGTGTCAGAATGGTCACCAGTGAGTTGGAAAACGACCGCAGCCCCCCGACCCGCTGGTAAGCCTCCTTCGGCGCCAGCAGACTGACCGCTACTTCGGAGGCCGGTTGCTGAACCGAATTCATAATACCGTTTACTGCGTTGATGACGTACAGGTGCCAAACCTGCAAGGCTTCTGTCCGAAATAAAATCCAAACCGCAAGCGTTGACAATGCCGCAAGCGTGTCGCAGACCAGCATGGTGCGTTTTTTATCCCACCTGTCGCTGATGATTCCAGCAAAAATACTTAAAAGTACATACGGCGCGTAAGAACAGACCGACAGCAGGGCGGTGGTAAGCGCCGAGCCGTGCTGCTGATACGACCACAGGATCAACGCAAACCCCGTCATAGAACTACCCAGCGCCGAAAACGCCTGGGTGCTCCACAGGGTCAGGAACGGCCGAAGCCCGTTCTTGTTTCTATTCAATTTTTTCATGATAGACCTTGCTCCTTTTATCGTTTTATGGATCGATAAAAATGCAAAGCCCAGCCGGACGAATGCATTGCTCCATACAGCCTCGTCCGAAGTTCAGGCCTTGCATGGAGCATAATCAATGCAGAGTCTCATCGTTCTCTCCTCTTTCTAGTATTTGCCGTGTAGCAGTATCCAATCCGGATATTTTTCATAAACAAAAAGCGATACCCCTACCATAGCATCATCATGCCATCGTAAAAGTCTCGCTTTTTAAACCGGATCAGGCTTAAATGCGCGGCCCGAATTATTTTGTCAAATAATTGTATTGACGATGCCGCGCTGCGTCCCCTTCGGACGCCAAGCTACTCCCTTTTTACTGTCACAAATATACCATAAATTTTAGTATTACTAAACAGCTTCGCTTTCTATCATCAATTATTCGTATTGATAGCTACTTTCCCATAGAAACCGAAGTTGCTTACATTATAACCTAAAGTGGGATAGAATGTCAATCCTTAATTCTTTCGATTCCCGTGACAACCTCGGAAAGCATTTGACGATATTTTTCACCCTTTTGCCGTTCCTTTTCCACCAGCTCGGCGGGCGCCTTTTTCACAAAATTTTCATTTGCCAGCTTGCCCTCCACCCGCTTGATCTCGGTTTCGAGATTCGCGCGTTCCTTTTCCAGACGTTCCAGCTCTTTTTTCAGGTCAACCAGCTCGCCCAGCGGGATAAATATTTTTGCGGAATCGGTCACGATCGAAACGGTATCCTCCGGGATACCCGCTTCCGTATCGCAAACCTGTACGCCCGCGGCGGAAGCCAGCCGTTCAAAGAAGACCCCGGCGGACGCAAAGGCGCTTTCTTTTGTAACAATATAGACCTGCGCCTTTTTGGAAGGCGGCACGTTCATCTCCGCGCGCATGTTTCGGATTCCCTTGATCGCGGTCATAATCAGGCTCATCTGCCGTTCCTCTTCCAGATAGGAGAGCGAATCCGTATACTGCGGATACGCACTTACCATAATGCTTCCGCCCTCGTGTGGCAGACACTGCCAGATTTCCTCTGTGATAAACGGCATGAACGGGTGCAGCAGGCACAGGGTCTGGGAGAGAACATAGCACAATACGTTTTGGCAGTCCGTATCCTTGTTGTCGCCATAGAGGCGTGGCTTCACCAACTCGATGTACCAATCGCAGAACTCATCCCAGATAAAGTCGTACAGCTTAGCGACCGCAATGCCCAGTTCATAGCGTTCGAGGTTTTCGTTGACCTCCTTCGCCACGGTGTTGAGGCGGCTGAGAATCCATTTGTCCTCTGTGCGCAGCGTTTTTGGCAATTCAAAACGGTCGATGTCCAGATTCATCAGCACGAACCGCGAGGCGTTCCAGATCTTGTTGGCAAAATTCCGGCTGGCCTGTACGCGGTCCATTGAGAAGCGGATGTCGTTGCCGGGGGAATTGCCGGTCACAAGGGTAAAGCGCAGTGCGTCTGCGCCGTATTCATCGATCACAACAAGCGGGTCGACCCCGTTGCCGAGGGACTTGCTCATTTTACGTCCCTGTTCATCCCGAATCAGCCCGTGAATAAACACGCGGTCAAACGGCTTCTCCTTCATGTGCTCCATGCCGGAAAAGATCATGCGGGCCACCCAGAAAAAGATAATGTCATACGCCGTGACCAACACGCTTGTGGGATAAAAATAGTCCAAATCCTCTGTTTTATCCGGCCAACCGAGGGTGGAAAACGGCCACAGGGCCGAGCTGAACCAGGTGTCCAGCACATCCTCGTCCTGATGAATCGCACCGCCGCATTTGGGGCAGCAGGTGATGTCCTCCTCCGATACGGTCGTTTCCCCGCAGGCATCGCAGTAGAACGCCGGAATCCGGTGTCCCCACCAAAGCTGGCGGGAGATGCACCAGTCGTGCACGTTCTCCATCCAATTGAGATAGGTCTTTGAAAAGCGCTCCGGGATGAAGGAGATATCCCCGTCCTTTACCACCTTGATCGCTTCCTCCGCCAGCGGCCCCATCTTGACAAACCACTGCTTGGAGGTGATCGGCTCCACCACCGTGCCGCAGCGATAGCACTGGCCAACATTGTGCGCATGATCCTCTATTTTTACTAACAGCCCCTGCTCCTGTAAATCCGAAATAATTTGCTTGCGGGCCTCATAGCGGTCCATTCCGCAGTATTTTCCACCAAACTCGTTGATGGTTGCATCATCGTTCATGACCTTGATCTGTTCCAGATTATGGCGCATCCCCACCTCAAAATCGTTGGGGTCGTGGGCAGGAGTGATCTTCACTACGCCGGTTCCAAAATCCTTATCCACATAATCGTCTGCGATGATCGGGATTTCCCGGTTGACCAGCGGCAGGATCAACGTCTTACCCACCATATGGGTATAGCGTTCATCCTCCGGATTGACCGCGACCGCCGTATCGCCCAAAAGGGTTTCGGGGCGGGTGGTGGCGATGATCACAAACTCATCGCTGTCCTTGACCATGTATTTGATATGCCAGAAATGTCCGGCCTTTTCTTCATATTCCACCTCCGCGTCCGATAGCGCGGTGATGCAGTCGGGGCACCAGTTGATGATCCGGCTTCCCTGATAGATCAACCCCTTGTTGTACAGGTCAACAAACACCCGGCGGACCGCTTTGGAGCAGCCTTCATCCATCGTAAAGCGCGCCCTGTCCCAATCACAGGAGCTGCCCATTCGCTTGATCTGGTTGACGATGGTATCGCCGTATTTTTCCTTCCACTCCCAAACACGCTCGAGAAATTTTTCCCGTCCTAGGTCGTAGCGGGTCAGTCCTTCTTCCTTTCGCAGATTTTCCTCCACCTTGATCTGGGTGGCGATGCCTGCGTGGTCGTAGCCCGGCACCCACAGCGTTTCAAACCCGGCCATCCGCTTGTAGCGGATGAGGATATCCTGGATCGTTTGGTTCAATGCATGTCCCATGTGGAGCTGGCCGGTGACGTTCGGCGGCGGGATTACGATCGAAAACGGCTTTTTGTCCGGATTAGGCTTGGCGGAAAAATAGCCGTTTTCGTTCCAGAATCGATAGAGCTTCTGCTCGAATTGTTTTGGGTCGTACACTTTTTCTATATTCTTCATAAACATCCTCCTATATCCGATCCGATAATAAAAGCAACAAAATCCCGCATACCGCGACGGCAAAGCCGCATAGCTTTACCTTGACGTTTTCCAAATCATCGGGTTCGCGTTTTTTGATTGCTGTAAACAGCTTTTTGGAAAGATAGACCACCAGTGCTCCAAGCACCGCCAAGATGAGGGCTGCAATTTTCATAAACATCCTCCGAATTATAGTATTACCTATACGATTCCATTTATTTTTGTTTGACAGGGTTGTTACCATTATCCCATGTCGTCCTATTTTTGTCAAGGGGGATAATGGTAAGCGGGCGCATGAAAACAGGCGGCGTACCGTTTTTATAAACTGTGCGCCACCTGCAAAGGAAAGCAATTTATCGGCCGGCTACGACTTGATCTCCAGCAGATTTTTGCGAAAAGCGGAGGGACTCCGTCCCGCGCATCTTTTGAACCAGTTGGAGAAATAATACACATCCTCAAATCCATAATTCTGGGCTATCGCCTTGATTGGCTGGTGGCTGTATTTCAACTCATTGCAGATTCTCCGAAATAATATCTTTCGTGCATACTGCTTAACTGAACAACCCATATCCTGGCGAAAGTTTGTCCGCAATCTCGACAATGGAAATCCGGTTTCCTGGGCGATCTCCTCGGTAGACAACGTAAAGCAGAGATGGTTTTCAATATACTGATAGATTTCCTGATATAAAAAACCCATTTGAAAATATTCTTCCGTCCGTTCCGGGATTTGTTCTAAAAAGGAAATGATCAACTGCTCAATGATCGGCTTAACATGCAAGAACCGCAGCCGATCCCCGGCTTTGTAGATTTGTGCAAGCGTTTCGGATACATGGGTTTCGTCATCGGCTGTCAAAACACGGTTAATTCCCTCAAAAATACCGTTGGCATACAGGATGGAAAAGATAAAATGCAGGTAAAACTTTTCAAAACCGGGGTCACACCAATACCGAAACCGCGTGTGCGCCGGCACCAGATAGATAGAACCAGGCGTCAGCTCATATGTTTTTTCAGGTGTTTCGACATAGCCCTTTCCCTTGGTGACAAAATACAGCTTGTTGTCAATCAAGCCGGTGTCGCGGAACCGCCA
>CABSMD010000020.1 GCA_902478725.1 uncultured Clostridia bacterium | reverse complement strand
GGATATAAGTAAGCACCGGATCCAGTCCGGCGACCGACGGATTGTTTTTCTCTTTGATCTTCGCAATCAGCCTCTCTATCGACACACAAAACACATCCCTTATTTCATTCATTTGACCGTTCGCAAACACCTTGCCATGCGCTCTGGTCAGGTCGCGCATTCTCGGTTATAACAAGAGGTTATATGATCTCGCCCTGACGGACGACGATGTTGCCGTTTACAATCGTGTATACCACCTGGCCGCGCAGGGTGAACCCGCCAAACGGCGAGTTTTTGCTCTTGGATTGGAATTTGTTTGTGTCTACCAAAAATTCCTTCTTAGGATCAAAGATAACCAGGTCGGCCGGCTTGTTGACCCCCAGCGACCCCTTGTTGAGTCCCAGGATCTCAGCAGGCTTGACACACATTTTCTCGATCAGCTCCGAATAAGTCAGAACCCCCGTCTCCACCAGATTGGTAATGGAAAGCGGCAGCGCCGTTTCAAAGCCGACGATCCCGTTGGCGGCAAGTTCAAATTCCACATTTTTGCTGTCCGGCTCGTGCGGCGCGTGGTCGGTCGCGATCACGTCAATCGTCCCGTCGCGCAGCCCCTCCTTGACCGCCTCTACGTCGTCCTCCGTGCGCAGCGGGGGATTCATCTTGGCAAACGTGTTGAACCCACGCACCGCCTCCTCCGTCAGGGAAAAGTAGTGCGGGCAGGTCTCGCAGGTTACCTGTGCGCCTCTTGCCTTGGCGTTTCGGATCAGGTCGATCCCGCCCCTGGTACTGACATGGGCGATGTGCACCGGCAAGTTCAGCGCCTCCGAGAGGATGCATTCGCGCGACAGCATCGCCTCTTCCGCCGCGCGGGTAATCCCGCGCAGGCCCAGCTCGGTCGAAACCGCGCCCTCGTTCATGCTGCCGCCGTCCACCAGGCTCATGTCCTCACAATGCGAAATCACTGGGGTAACGAACATATTGGCGTACTGCATCGCACGGCGCATGATGACAGGATTTTCCACCGGACGGCCGTCGTCCGACACCGCGACGATTCCGGCAAACTTCATCTCGCCGATGTCGGCCAATTCCTCGCCGCGCATCCCCTTTGTAATCGAACCAATCGGGTAGACGTTCACCACCCCGTTTTGCCTGGCTTTGGATATGATATACTCCACCACCGTCTTATTATCCACCACCGGGTCGGTGTTCGGCATACAGGCCACCGAGGTAAAGCCGCCCATCGCAGCGCTTTTGGTGCCGGTCTCGATGTCCTCCTTATATTCAAAGCCCGGATCGCGCAGATGGCAGTGCATGTCAATCAGGCCGGGCGCGACGATCAGGCCGTCCGCCTCGATGACCTCCATATCGATTCCATCGTAATCATAATCCAGGGACGGCTCGATCTCCTGGATCACACCGTCCTCAATATAGATATCAAAGATACCGTCCCTGTTGTTGTGCGGGTCTATCACATGCCCACCCTTAATTAAAATTTTCATTCATTCCACCCCTCCTTGCCAATAAATACAGCACCGACATCCGCACCGCAAGCCCGTTGGTCACCTGCTCGTCGATACAGGAGCGTTCCCCGTCGCGCACCGCGGACGAGATTTCCACACCGCGGTTGACCGGGCCGGGATGCAGGATCAGCGCGTCCTTTTTGGCATATTCCAGCCGCCGTTCGTCGAGGCCGAAAAACCTCGAATACTCCCGGATGCTCGGGAAAAACGCCTTTTTCTGCCGTTCCAGCTGAAGCCGCAGCGCGATCACCACATCCGCGTCCAGCAAGGCCTCCTGCACGCTGTCAAACACCATCACACCCGCCATTTTCTCGATTCCCGGCGGGATCAGGGTAGCGGGCCCGCCGATACAGACAGACGCGCCCATCTTCGACAATCCCCAGATGTTGCTCCGCGCCACGCGGCTGTGGGCCACATCGCCGATAATGGCAACCTTAAGCCCCTCTATTGTTCCCTTTTTTTCTTTGATCGTATACATATCCAAAAGCGCCTGGGTCGGATGCTCGTTCATCCCGTCTCCGGCGTTGACCACGCTGCAGCCGACGTTTTTCGCAATCAGCTCCGCCGCGCCCGACATGGGATGGCGGATGATAATGATATCCGTCCCCATCGCCGCGATGGTACGAGCCGTGTCAATCAGGGTCTCGCCCTTTGCCACGCTGCTCCCGGTTGCGGACACGTTCGCGGCGCTTGCGCTCATGTATTTGGCCGCAAGCTCAAAGGACAACCGCGTCCGGGTGCTGTTCTCATAAAAGAGGGTAGTCACAGACTTCCCCTGCAGGTGGGGCGTTTTCTTGTTCTTTTGCTGGATGACATACTTCATTGTTTCCGCGTTTTTAAGTATATAGCCAATCTCCTCTGCCGGCAGGTCGCGCAGGCCCAGCAGGTCTTTTTTCCGGTTAGCCATGAATCCTCAGCCTTTCTCGCCGGACAGTCTCCGGCTTTTCGTCTTTAGTATATTGTAACCCTATCCACTCCGTCAATCTCGGACACGCTGACGTGTACCGACTCGTCGTTTGAGGTCGGCACATCCTTGCCCACATAGTCGGCGCGGATGGGAAGCTCCCGGTGTCCCCGGTCGATCAGGATGGCTAGCTGGATCGTCTTCGCCCGTCCCAGATCCATCAGCGAATCGATGGCAGCGCGCACGGTTCTACCGGTGTAGAGCACATCATCCACCAAAATGATGTTCCGTCCGGTGATCGAAAAGCCGATATCCGTTCCGTTGATGACCGGATGCTCGGCTAAAATGCTCAAATCGTCCCGGTAGAAGGTGATGTCCAATATCCCAAGCGGCAGGGCGACACCCTCCACCTCCTCGATCTTTTTCGCGATCCGCCGGGCGATACTCACGCCGCGGCGCTGCACACCGACTAAGGCGACCGAGCCGGCGCCCTTATTTTTTTCGATGATCTCATACGCCATTCGGGCCACCGCCCGCTGCATGGCATCGCTGTCCATAATAACCGCTTTTTCGCTCATATCAGACCCCATTTCTGCCCGTACAGGCGGTCATTCACTCTTGAAAAAAGCTCCCCGCCGTTAAACGGGAAGCATGATCGCCCATAAACATGGACGGATTTTATTTCTGAACACAGCCGTTTAACAGCCATTCGTATTTGCTTTTTCTTATTATATTATAAACAGAAACGTTTGTCTATATTTTTTTTGTTTTTCTAAGCGTTTTCAGTATCTTCAAAAATCCTTCGCCCGGCTCCCGGGTAAACTCCATGTATTCCCCTGTTACTGGATGGACAAACCCAAGCTGACGAGCGTGCAAAACCTGCTTATGTACGCCGAAGCGGTTTTTGCGTTCGCTGTAAAAATCGTCCCCCAGGATCGGGTGGCCAATGGACAGCATATGCACCCGAATCTGGTGCGTCCGCCCGGTCTCCAGACGGCACTCGACATAGGTGTAATCCCCGAACCGTTCCAGCACGCGGTAATGCGTCACAGCGTCCCTCGGATGGGTACCGTTGACGCTCATCTTTTTCCGGCTGTTGGGATTGCGGCCAATCGGCGCGTCAACCATCCCTTCGTCCTCCCTGAGATTGCCGCAAACGATGCAGACATAGACCCGCCGGCAGGTTTTGGCCTTGATCTGTTCCGCAAGCGCCAGGTGTGCCTCATTGGTCTTGGCGACCACCAGCAGGCCGCTGGTATCCTTGTCCAGCCGGTGGACGATGCCCGGGCGCGCGACGCCGTTGATGCCGGACAGCTTCCCCTTCGCGTGATATACGACGGCGTTCACCAGCGTTCCGCTATAGTTCCCGGCGGCCGGATGCACCACCATCCCCTGCGGCTTGTTGATGACCATAAGGGAATCGTCCTCATAGACGATGTCAAGCGGGATGTCCTCTCCCGTCACGTCCAGTTCCTGCGGCGGGGGGATTTCGACCGAAACGATATCTCCTTCCGATAACAAAAAGTTGCTTTTGACCCGGCATTGATTCACAACAACAGACCCGTCCTCAATCAGCCGCTGGGCATAAGAACGGGTCAGTTCCTGACAATGGTCCCTCACAAAGGTATCAAGCCGGCCTCCGGCCTCCTCTTTTGTTACGGTAAATTCCATATTTGGCTCCTTACTCGGTTTTTCCGCGCAGCACACAGATTGCCAGCAATATAACCCCGACGACAACAAAGCAGTCCGCCAGATTGAATACCGCAAACTGGATGATCCGCACATCAATGAAATCGATCACATAAGACAGGCGCACCCGGTCGATCAAATTGCCGACCGCACCCGCGCATACGCTCGCCAATGAGAGCAGAAAAAGCGGGTATTTGGGCCTCTTTTTATAGATGTAAAACAGGATCAGCAGCAGGATCACCGCCGTGGCCGCCACTAAAAACCCCTTGCGCTGCTGCAAGATGCCGAATGCCGCGCCGGTGTTCTCCACATAGGTAAAATGGAACACACCCTTAATCACCGGCATGGTGGTCATATGGCTTAAAACGTGCACCGCCCAGTATTTCGTCAACTGGTCGAGCACGATAAATACGGCAAACAGAATGATATAGATCATAGCTCCTCCAATGCTGTTCCCTTACTTTCCAACATACAGGCGTTATATTCGCCCATCTTTTTCAGGCAATACCACCCGTATCGCCTGCTCCACAAGCTCCTGTGGCGCCTCATGGATTTGGACGTCCCCCATCGCATGGGGCAGGACGAACCGAAGCCTGCCGTCCAGACGCTTTTTATCCCCCTGCATCGCTTCCATAATACCGCCGCACGGCGGCAGGATGTATGTCAGGCCCAGTTTATCCAGCAGTTCTTTTATACGGTCTGCGGTCTCACGCTCCAGCAAGCCCATCAGGCAGGCCAGCTCACAGGCCGAAACCAGACCGGAGGCGACCCCTTCCCCATGGGTGATGGCATGGTGCGTCGCCGTCTCATAAGCATGTCCGAAGGTATGCCCCAGATTGAGTACGGCGCGCAGGCCGTTTTCCCGTTCGTCCTGCTGTACGATTTCCGCCTTGATCTCACAGCAATGCCGGATCACATCGGCCCTTCTCAAATCCCCGGCGTGGGAGGACAGAAAATCATAGAACGGCTCCCCGTCCAGCACGGCATACTTCACCACCTCACCAAGCCCGGTTTTATAATCCCGTTCCGTCAAGGTGTTTAAGGTTTTGCTATTAATATAGACCAGTGCGGGCTGGTAAAATGCGCCGACAATATTTTTCACGCCATTGAAATTAACCCCGACCTTGCCGCCGACGCTGCTGTCCACCTGAGCCAGCAACGTCGTCGGAACCTGGACAAACGGAACGCCGCGCAAAAACGTGGCGGCCGCAAAGCCGGCAATGTCTCCGACAATGCCGCCCCCCAAGGCAACCACGGTACAGCTGCGGTCAAACCGGAGGTTCATCATCTCCCGGTAAATGCCGCGCACCGTTTCGAGGTTTTTGTTCTCCTCGCCGCCCGCGATCTCGCAAAGATTCACCTCAAACCCGGCCGCCTCCAGCTCCCGGCGCAACGGTGCTTCATATAAATCCTTAATATTCGGTTCGGTGACAACCAGCAGCCTCTGATGCAGGCCGCGCTCCCTCATAACCCGGCCAATATGTGAAAAATCCTCTTCCAGAAAAATCGGATAGCTGTGCTCCCCCAATGAAATGGTAATCGTGTTCATAAAAATCTCCATTCCGCCGCGTTGCTCTTCTTTATTGGTAAGGTGGCGCAATTTCTGCGCCACCCATTTTTTATTTTAAAGTATCCCGGCAACGCTGGCAAAGATGATCCTCGCCAACCGTTTCAGAATACATCCAGCAACGCTCACATTTTTCGCCCGGCGCGGCCGAAACCGAAACCCATAAATTCCCGGTCTGTTCCGCTTTGTTTGCACCGTCCTCCGGCCTGCCCTCAGTAAGCGTGACCTCAGAAACAATGAAGATGGCTGAAAGCTCCTCCTCATATTGTTTCAGCAGCTGATAGGTCTCCCCTTCGGCATACAACGCCACCGCCGCATTTAAGGAATGGCCGATCACCTTATCCACACGCGCTACCTCCAGCGCCTTTGACACATCCGAACGGACGGATAAGACCGCATCCCACCGCTTCATCAGTTCATCGTCGCAAAAAGCGGGGTTGACCGACGGCATCGGGTTTAGCAACACGCTCTCAGTCTCCTCCTTGCCGCTATGCGGCATGAAGCCCCAGATCTCCTCCGAGGTAAAGGCCAGAATCGGCGCAAGCATCCGCGTCAGCGCGTCTAAAATCAGGTACATCGCCGTCTGCGCGCTCCGGCGCAGCAAAGAATCCGCCTTTTGAGTGTACAGCCTATCCTTGATGACATCAAGGTAGAAATTGCTCATATCCACCACGCAGAAGTTATGGATGCTATGGTAGATAATATGATAATCATAGCCCTCGTATGCAGACATGACCTTTTTCACAAGCCCGTTTAGGGTAATCAGCGCCCAACGGTCAAGCTCCGGCATGTCGGAGAAAGCTATCTGGTCTTTGGAGGGATCAAAATCACTGATGTTTCCCAATATATACTTGGCGGTGTTGCGGATTTTACGGTACACCTCGGACATCTGCTTTAAAATGTCCTTCGAAATCCGCACGTCCGAACGGTAATCCGCCGAAGCGACCCACAGGCGGAGGATATCCGCACCGTATTCCCCAATCAGCTTCATCGGGTCAAGGCCGTTGCCCAGGGATTTGGACATCTTCTTTCCTTCACCGTCCACCACCATGCCGTGTGTCAGAACGGTTTTGTAGGGCGCCTTGCCGGTCACCGCGACCGAGGTCAGCAGGGATGACTGGAACCAGCCCCGGTATTGGTCGTTCCCCTCCAGATAGAGGTCGGCCGGCCAGGTGAGGTTATCCCGCTGCTCCAGCACAGCAAAGTGGGAGGAGCCGGAGTCAAACCAGACGTCCATGATATCGCTTTCTTTCGTAAACTCTTTACAGCCGCAGCCGCAGGCAAAGCCCTCCGGTAGAATCTCCTCTGCGGACAACTCGTACCACGCGCTCGAACCCTTTTCGGCAAACAGGTCACGCACCGCTTGTATGGTCTCGTCGGTGATGATTTCCTTGCCGCATTCCTTACAATAAAAAATCGGCAACGGAACCCCCCACAGCCTTTGCCGCGAGATACACCAGTCGTTTCGATCCTGTACCATGTTGGTGATCCGTTCCTGTCCCCAGGCGGGCACCCACTTGGTTTCATTGATTGCCTTGATCGCGTCCTCTTTGATGGCATCGACTGACGCGAACCACTGCTCGGTCGCACGGAAGATGATCGGGTCCTTACAGCGCCAGCAATGCGGGTATTGGTGTTCGATCGCCTCAATTGCCAACAGATGCCCGCTTTCCTTGAGGCTTTGGGCAATGATCTTGTTGGCCTTTAAATAATACAGCCCCGCAAATGGGCCGGCCAGCTCGTTGAGCGTGCCCTTGTCATCCACCGGGACAACGATGGGCAGGTCGTAGTTTTGGCAGGCGATAAAGTCCTCCGCGCCATGCCCCGGCGCGGTATGGACGCAGCCGGTACCGGCCTCCAGCGTGACATGATCACCCAGGATCACCAATGACTCCCGATCCAAAAACGGATGGTGGCAGGTCATGTTCTCCAGTTCGTCGCCCGATAGGGTCGCAATTACCTCATAATCTTTCAAATTCGCCGCCTTTGCTACGTTTTCCAGCAGGTCGGCGGCAACCACATAGTATTCCTCCCCGCATTTCACCAGCGCATAGGAAAAGGCCGGGTTGACCGCAATCGCCACGTTGCCCGGCAGCGTCCAGGTCGTGGTGGTCCAGATCACAAAATAGACGTTGTCAAGCGTACCGGTATGCTTACACAAAAGTCCCTTGTCGTCCTTGAGTGCAAACTTGACATAGATGGAATCGGTCGTGTCCTCATCGTATTCGATTTCCGCCTCCGCAAGCGCCGTTTCACAGGTCGGGCACCAATAAACTGGCTTTAACCCGCGGTAGAGCAGACCCTTTTTGGCCATTTCGCCGAATACCTCGATCTCCTTGGCCTCAAACTCCGGCTGGAGGGTAATATATTCATGATCCCAGTCGCCCATGACGCCCAGACGCTTCATCTGCTCCTTCTGATTTTTAACATATTTCAGAGCAAAATCACGGCAGATATTGCGAAACTCGACCGGCCCGGTCTCGGCCCGGTTGACCCCCAGCTTTTTGATCGCCTGCTGCTCGATCGGCAGGCCGTGCGTGTCCCATCCGTGGATCATGGGGGTGCGGTATCCGGTCATGGTTTTATATTTCAAGACAAAATCCTTGAGGATTTTGTTCATGGTATGGCCGGTATGGATATCCCCATTTGCAAACGGCGGCCCGTCATGCAGGATAAAAAGTGGTTTATCCTGTTCCATCAGGGTTTGATAGAGTCCCTCCTCTTCCCACTTTTCCAACAGTTTCGGCTCACGCGACGGCAGGTTTGCCCGCATGGGGAAATCGCTCTTTGGCAGGTTGAGCGTCGCGCTGTAATCAACTTTTTCCATTGCACTTTCACCTCTTATTTAATGTTGCCGGCAAAGCGGCAAATCCATTCATTTCAAGATTGCTATTTATTGACAAATAAGTGGGAGCGTCGCGCCCTCACTTATCCCTGACAGCTCTATTTAACTATCAAACATTACTCTACGGGAAGATGGCCTACGATATTCTCCACCGTCTCTCCTGATTTCTCTTCCTCCGCCGGTCCGTTTGCCTCGGTCATACCGTTCAGCAAATTCAACTGGCTCTGGAGCAGGCTTGTGACCTTGGCCTTATACAAATCAAGCTCCCGGCTCAGCGCATCCCTCTGCCGGACGATCTCATCCGCTTCACGCTTGGCCGCATCAATGATTTTCGCAGCCTTCAGTTCTGCTTCACGGGTAATCGTTTCACTCTTTTCATAAGCGGCTTTTTTGACCTCCTCACCGGTGCTCTGCGCGACCAGGAGGGTATTTTGCAGGGTATCCTCCATGGATTTATACTGCTTTACAGCATCGCCCAAAATCCCGATTTTGTCGCGCAAGGCGATGTTTTCGGTATACAGCTTGTCGTATTCTTCATAGACCAGCCGGAAAAACTCCTCCACATCGTCCTTTGCATAGCCAAAAGTAGATTTTTTGAACACCTTGTTTTGTATCTCCAAAGGCGTTAGCATACTCTATTCCCCCTTACTGCATTTCACATTACAGAAAACGCCGTCCGCTTACCCGGATACGCCCTTTTTTGGTCACTGTTCCGATTTCGGTCAGCTCCGCCTTGCCCAAACCACGGATGGAATAAACGTCACCCGCACGCGCTTCCGCTTTGGTCGAGGACAAATCCGACCAGTTTTGGGTAACCCTTCCCGACGCGATCTCCTCCTGCGCACGGGCACGAGAGATCGAAAACAGGAAAGCAAGCACACAGTCTGCCCGCGCGGACGCAATGGTACCGGACAGTTCCCTGTACTTTCGCAGATCCGACAGCATATCTGTTTTGTCCGCTATATCGGTATGCACCGTATAACGCGCGATTCTTTTAAGGTTATCGCATATAAATCCCGCAATCTCAGAATGGCAAACCAGATAGACGACATCCTCATCCGGCAGGATATCGCCAATCGTCGTGCGCGCCAATCCCAGATTTAACACAGCACCCAGCACATCGCGGTGGCTGACGGTCCAATCGGTGTTGGAGCGAAGCGACAAAACCGAGATCGGGAAATCCGGCTCCCTGTCCTCTTGCGTCCAAAGCGCCGCCATTTTGCGTTCGCTTTCTTCAAATCCGCCCCAGAGCGCGGGACGGCAATCCGCAAAATACCGCTTGACAAGCTCCTGCTGGGCAGGGTTTAAAAATACCGGAAGTATGGCACAGCCACGCTCCGGCTTTTGTGCCATATCGTACAGGCGGGAGGCGATAACCCGGTCCTCCTCCTGGTCTATCCCCTGCATCAATTTCCGCTTTTCTATCATAACATCACCCGGGCCAGCGCAATCAAGATACTCTCCGCGATGTAAACGAGGAAATAGGCGATAATGATAGAGAAATCCACTATCGTATTCACATGCAGCTTTTCTTCTAAAAACCTGCGGATCAGCGCCAGATAAGGCTCTGTCATGATCATAATGAACAGAACGAATTTATTATCCTGCTGTATGGGCAAAAACGACAGCACCATCCGCACAATCAGAATGATACTGATGATCTCTGCAAAAATCTGGATCGTGCCAACAACAACCTGCTCCACGCTTATTTAAAGTCCGGCGCTTCCCACGGAAGCACACCTTTGCGCAGCTCGTCCTTGAAGTCGCCCAGGATGCTGACATTATATGGCGTAACCAAAAAGATGCCGTTGGAGATTTTTTGGATATTCCCTTCCAAAGCATAAACAGCGCCGCTCAGAAAATCGACGATCCGTCGGGTTACCTCTTTTTCCAGCGCCTCCAGATTGATCACCACCGGACTCTTGGTTTTTAAGTAGTCCGCGATGTCCTTCGCCTCTTCAAACGTTTCCGGCGTCATCACAACAACCTGAAGCTGGGCGGTCGTATGGATGTTGACCACCTTGTTTTTCTTGTTGTTATGGGCGACAGAGGGCTTTTTCTCCTCCGGCTCCTCATTTTCCAGTTCTACAAACTCTTCTTCCTCGTCTGCCGTTTCCCAGCCTACAAAATCCATCACATGCTTCAACAGCTTTGGCATTCTTTATTACCCCCGTATTGTATAATTTCTTTGTCCAAAAATAGAGGTGCCAATCCGGATCATAGTGGCCCCCTCCAAAATAGCGGCCGTATAGTCGCCGCTCATGCCCATGGACAAATGTTCCATACTTATATTATCGTAGTTTTTGTCCCTTATGTCAACAAATAAATTTCTCAATTTTTCAAAGTATTTTCTGGAATCGTTTGGCTCTTTTGCCACCGGCGGCACCGTCATCAGTCCGCAAAGCCGCGCATACCGCATGGTAGCGGCACTTTCAAGGAATCGGTCAACCTCCCCCGGTGCCAGACCAAATTTGCTTTCCTCGCCGGAGACATTGACCTGTAACAAAAAATTAATCGTTTTGTTACATTTGGCGCCGGCACGCTCCAGCTCCTCAAGCAGCCGCACACTATCGACTGAATGGATGAGGTCAACCTTATCGGCTACATATTTTACCTTATTGGTCTGCAAATGGCCGATTAAATGCCAACGGATTCTGCGCTCCTGTAAAATTTCATACTTGCGGCACAGCTCCTGCACCCGGTTTTCCCCCACGTTATCAAGGCCGCAGGAAAGGGCCTCTTCCATTGCGTCCACATCCACCGTTTTTGTTACGGCGATCAGGGTGATATCCGCCGCATCGCGTCCGCATTGTTCCGCCGCACGCTGCACATTTTCACGCACACGCTTGATATTGTCCGCAATCTGGCTCATATGGCTCACCTCAACAGCTTTCCTTCTACGATTTCCCCCGCTTTTACAATGATCTCATCATACAGCTTGACCTGATTGGTATCGGTCTGCTCCGACCGGATAACGGCAAAGTTATCATTGGAATACAGCACCTCAACCGGACGAAACGCAGGCGCCCCGCCACTGACTATGTACACACCGGTCACATTATCCTTGATTCGGATCGCTTCACGAGGGAACTTATACCCTTCATACCTTCTTTTGATTAACGTCCCCTTCAGCTTCCGGTTCGAGGTCATCGACGGTACCTCGTGGGTACACGAAACTGAAACACAGACACGCCCCCCCTCTTCTGGGGAAATGGTCTCGATCACAGCTGGAATCAGTTCTTCCGTCCCGGCGGTAAACCGCAGATATACGCCGTCCCCGACCTTGAGGTTATCCAACTGCACCTGTGTCAGGTTGAAAGAATAGTACCATAAAAAATTATCAATGACCTTGGCGACTGGATTGCCCGGAAAAACGCCGTTGTCTTTATTTGTTTCGGTTTTTAGCAATCCATCCAGGCTCTTTGGCGTCAACGACGCAAGAGAGCTCACCCCGACCTTGTCCTCAAACCCATCAATGGTATAAGAAAACACACCCGCCATTGCCGCAAAAATATCGCTCTTTTGCAGACCCGCCTCCAGCTCTGTCTTGCGGGCGGTCAGAACCGTTTTCTCATCCTGCTCCTGCTCTTTTTTACCCTGTATCACAAGCTTATTGTCCTGCAGCTGGTCCATTTCCTGCTTGGCGCTCTCAATCGAACGGCCGTTGCCGTCAATCGCATAACCTACGATATCGTCGATACGCGCGCTGATCTGGGAATCGATCTTATACACGTCGTCAAACGCAAGCTTCTGCGTACCATCCTGGGCGGAAAGCTGCGTGAGCTTGGTATTAATGGAGTTCAGCTCGGAAGCAACCGCCGAGCTTACCTCGCCTTTGTAAACCGTTCCGATTTTCTGACCGTTGGAAACACGCTGTCCTTCTACAAAGGTGCTTTCAAATACACCGCCCGAATCGGTTGTCATGACCTGCTCGGTTCGCACCACCAGGCCGTCGACCTCAACCGCATTTTCCAGATAGCCGTACCGGGCCAGCTCGGTCGTCACCGGGTCGTTTGTCATGTTCACGACCACAAAAGCCGCGACAACCAGAAGAACCAGCGCGAAGACCGAAAAAAAACCTTTTTTCATTCGTTTACACCTTTCCTCATCGCCAGGCAGTCCCCAAAATGCTCGGTAAGGGACTGCTTCGTTTTGCTGTGCTTATTCCGTTTCTTCAGGCGTCATGAAATGCACCGGCTTAAACGGAATTACAGTAGAAATGGCATGCTTAAACACCAGCTGCTGCTTGCCCTCCGCATCCAAAATCACGATGTAATTGTCAAATCCCTTGATCAGCCCCTTGAACTGAAACCCATTCGTCAGGTAAATGGTTACCATGACTTTGTCCTTACGGCACTGGTTCAAAAATACATCCTGCAAATTTAATGGTGATCTGTTCATTCCTGTTACCTCCAGCACAATTATATTTATTTCGCCCTTTGGATATATGGCGAAATAGTATCCAACAGTTCAAAGGCATCCCGTCCGGTTGCATCGGCCCAATGAATCTGCGAATCCGCGCGGAAGAAGGTCATTTGCCGTTTGGCATAGCGCCGTGTACCGCGCTTGATGGCCTCCGCTGCCTCAAAAAGGGAGCATTCCCCTTTTAGATAATTTACCATTTCCTTGTATCCTATACCCTGCATAGCGGTAGAATTTTCTATTTTTTCTCTGCAAAGTTCCAAAACTTCATCCGCCAGACCGTCCTCCAACATCCGGTCCACCCGCCGGTTGATCCTGTCATACAGCTTTTCACGGTCATAGGACAGGCCGATCTTGACCGGCTCATACCTTCCCGGCTTGCTGACGGCACGCGCCTGATGCTCTGTCATGGTAATCCCGGTCACATGCAGCACCTCAAGCGCCCGGATGATCCTTTTGGTATCGTTCAAATGGATTCGTTGTGCCGAAGGGGGGTCCCTGCGCTTGAGCAATTCATAAAGCGGTTTATTGCCTTCCCTGTTTGCTTGCTCCTGCAACTGTTGGCGGTACTTTGGATCGGACTGTCCTTCGGAAAAATCGATATCCTGTGTAAGAGCGCGAATATAAAGCCCGGTTCCACCCACCACGACCGGTATCCTGCCGCGCGCGGCAATCTGCGCAATGCATTCGTGGGCGCGGACGGTATAGTCCGCAACGCTGAAGTTCTCCCATGGCTCCACCACATCGAGCATGTGATGGGGAACACCCTTTTTTTCCTCCACGGTCGGCTTGGCCGTTCCGATATCCATTCGTTTATAAACCTGCATGGAATCCGCCGACACGACCTCTGAATCCAGCTTGCGCGCCAGTTCAACGCCCAACGCGGTCTTTCCCGAGGCAGTCGGCCCTACAATCACAATAAGAGGTATCTTTGACAATGTTAAACAATCCTTTTAAACTGTTTTTCCAGCGTTTTCTGAGAGATCGAGACGGTAATCGGCCGCCCATGGGGACAGGTATCCGGCAGCTTCATCACGTCCTGCACGAATTTCTCCATTTCAAGACGGTTCAGCGTCCGGTTCGCCTTCAGCGCCGCGTGGCAGGCCAGGGAGTACAGCATTTCACTCTCCACCTCGTCGCGCGGGCGGTCTGCGTCTATCGTTTCGGTTTTATGTACGATTTCCCAAAACATTCCTTCTATATCCTGCTTATCCGTAGCCAGCGGCGCGGCGCGAAGGATCATCGAATTGCTCCCGAAATCCTCGATGTCAAAGCCCATCCCGCGCAGCAGCTCCAGATAGCCCGCCACCCGTTCATACTCCGATTTTGACATCTTAATAATCACCGGCGACAAGAAGGTCTGCACCGCAGGCGGCTCCTTGCCTGCAACAAGCTGTTCAAACAGCAGCCGTTCGTGGGCGGCGTGCTGGTCGATCAGCAGCATCTCGTCCCCGCGCTGCGCTACAATATAGGACTGAAAGATCTGTCCCACCACAGTAACGGGTGACTCCACCGGTCTTTCCGGTCCAGGCAGCCCTTCAACCACGCCTTCGGTTATCCGTTCCTGGTTGACGGGTTTCTCCTGATCCACAGCGGCTTTTTCCGGCGTTTGCCCGCCATCTGCGAAACGGCTGGGCGCCGGAGCCTCCAGCGCCGCCTTCTCCTCATCCTTAGGCTGCCTGATGGTTTCGTTTTTCTCAGCTTCGGCGAAACGCTTCCCATCCGCCGGCGCAGGTATCCTCTCCATTTTGGGCTGCTCCGCCGGTTCCCGTTCCGGTTTTACTATAGGTGGTATCCGCGGCTGGGTATATGCCTCTACTCCATAGGGAACCTTGTCCTGCCTGAGCGTAAGCGGCTTTTTTTCAGGCGGCTGCACCGATTTCGGCGCAGGCGGTGAAAAGCTCTCCGCCTCCACCCGCGGCACATAGGCCGACTGGTGCAAGGCGTTTTTAACGCTCCAATACAGCGCGGTGGTCACCGCCTTTTCGTTGGAAAATTTAACCTCCAGCTTGGCCGGATGCACATTTACATCGGCAAGGGTGGGGTTAATGCTGACATTCGCGACAACGAACGGGTATTTTCCTTTCATCATGCCGTCCTGGTACGCCTGCTCCAGCGCGTAGGTCATGCTTCTGGACTTGATATAGCGGCCGTTTACAAAAAAGGTCTGGTAGCTCCTGGTGGAACGCGCCAACGAAGGCTTTCCGCAAAAGCCGGTGATGGCGATCCCCTCGCTTTTGTAATTGAGTTCCGCGACATCCTCCGCATAGTCGCGGCCATAAATCGAATAGATACAGCTTTTGAGGCTCCCGTCGCCCGGCGTATACAGCTTTTCCCGTCCGTCGGCGATAAAACGAAAAGAAATTTGCGGGTTACCCAGCGCCAGATGTTCCACTACCTCTGCCGCGGCGGCCGTTTCCGCCGCGTCCTTTTTGAGAAATTTCATGCGGGCCGGAACATTGTAAAAGAGATTGCGCACCGTCATGGTCGTCCCGTCAGGACTGCCAATCTCCTTTTTCTCCAGCACCTCGGCAGCCTTTATGCTTAAAAACATGCCGAAATCCTGCAACCGCGGCTTTGTAATGACCTCCATCTGTGAAACCGCTGCGATACTCGCCAGCGCCTCGCCGCGAAACCCCAGGGTATGAATGCTGTACAGGTCGTCCGGTCCGGAAATCTTGCTGGTTGCATGGCGGTAGAAGGCGACCTCCAGATCCTCGGCCGCGATGCCGGATCCGTCGTCGCATATGCGGATAAAGGACTTGCCGCCCTGGTTGATCTCGATTGTAATCTTGCCTGCGCCTGCATCAATGGCATTCTCTGCCAGCTCCTTGACAACCGAGGCCGGCCGTTCTACCACCTCGCCTGCCGCAATCATATCGGCGACCAGGCTGTCCAAAACCTGAATCCGGTTCACACGCATCCCTCCTCCGCCTGAAACCATCTATTATTGCAGCTTTTGCTGCATCTCATACAGTTTATTGAGCGCCTCAATCGGCGTAATGGTCGAAAAATCGACCTTTCTGATTTCATCCAACACCTCGCTGCCGCCCAGATCAAACAGGCCGGTCTGAAGTTCGGGCTCCTCGGCCTTTTGGTACTTTTGGGTCTGGACTGCGTCGCCGCCCTCCAGTATGGCCATGATCTTTTTCGCTCGTTTGATGATGCCCCCCG
This sequence comes from uncultured Clostridia bacterium, assembly GCA_902478725.1. GTDB lineage: Bacteria > Bacillota > Clostridia > HGM11514 > HGM11514 > CABSMD01. The sequence continues at coordinate 4,233 of CABSMD010000020.1, read as the reverse complement.
GCACTCCGGCCAGATGCGCCACCTCAATCCCAAAGCTGTCGTCCGCGCCGCCGCGGATGATCTTGCGCAGGAAGATCACGTCGTCCCCCCGCTTTTTTACGGCGATGCAGTAATTTTTCACCCCGTCGAGGGTGTTTTCAAGCTCAGTCAGCTCATGATAATGGGTGGCAAACAGGGTTTTAGCACCAAGCTGTTTTTTATCGGCAACATGCTCGATCACCGCCCAGGCGATGCTCAAGCCGTCAAACGTGCTGGTCCCGCGCCCGATCTCGTCCAGAATCAGCAGGCTTTTCGGGGTCGCATTCTTCATGATGTAAGCAACCTCGCTCATCTCCACCATAAAGGTACTCCGGCCGGAGGCGATGTCGTCGGACGCGCCGACACGGGTAAAGATCTTGTCCACCACGCCGATCTGCGCGGAGGACGCCGGCACAAAACTGCCGACCTGCGCCATCAGGACAATCAGCGCCACCTGGCGCATATAGGTCGATTTGCCCGCCATGTTCGGCCCGGTGATAATGGCGAGGCGGTTCTCCCCCCGGTCGAGCGTGGTATCGTTCGGCACAAACATCACCGCGCGCTGGGTGGACTCGACCACCGGATGACGTCCGTCCTTGATTACAATTTTATCGGACAGGTTGATCTGCGGCATCACATAATTGTTCTTAACCGCCGTCTCAGCCAAAGACCCGATACAGTCAACCACCGAAATGGCCCGCACGGTGGATTGAATCCGCCCGATGTTTTGCGCGATCTTCTCGCGCAGCTCTTCAAACAGGTTGTATTCCAGCGTCGTGATCCGTTCGTTGGCGCTTAATATCGTATCCTCCAGCTTTTTCAGCTCATCGGTAATAAACCGTTCACAATTGGCCAGCGTCTGCTTGCGTACATAGTGGGGCGGAACCTGATCCAGATTGGATTTGGTCACCTCAATATAATACCCGAACACCTTGTTAAAGCCGACCTTGAGATTTTTGATCCCCGTCTTTTCCCGTTCGGTTTGCTCCAGCTCCGCCAGCCATCCCTTCCCGTCGGTGATCGCCCGGCGGTAGCGGTCTACCTGCTCGTCGTAACCATCTTTTATAATATCGCCTTCCCGCACCGAAAATGGGGGATCGTCCACAATGGCGAAGTTGATCTGGTAATGCAAATCCTCCAAAGTATCCAGCGATTGATACTGCTCCGCAAGCAGCTGGCTTTTGCAATCTTTTAAAAGCCTGGATATCTCCGGCAGCAGCGCGGCGGAGGTCTTCAGTGCGATCAGATCGCGGGCGTTGGCGGATTTATAGATGATCCGGCTCATCAGCCGTTCGATGTCCAAAATACCTTTTAACTGCCGGGCCAGTTCCTCGCGCAGGATGGTGTTGCCAAACACCTCGTTGACTGCGTTTAACCGCTGCTGGATATGCGCGCAGTTCAGAAGCGGCTGCTCCAGCCATTTTCGCAGAAGACGCGCGCCCATCGCGGTATTGGTCCGGTCCAGCACCGACAAAAGCGAACCGGCCTTCGATTTCTCACGCAGGGTTTCGGTGATTTCCAGATTGCGCCGGGTGTTGATATCGATGTCCATATACTGCCCCTCGGCATACACCGCAACGTCGGTGATGTGGTCCATCGAAATCTTCTGCGTCTGCGCCAGCACCTCAAACAGCGCGCCGCACGCACGGACGCAATAGGGCTGTTCGCACAGGCCCAGGGTATCCAGGCTTTGCAGATGGAAATGGTCTAAGAGCCTTTGCTGCGCCTGGTCCAGATCATAGATTTCATCCGGCCAGGAAAAGGGTTTGAGATGGAAGCGTTCTTCGATAAACTCGACAAATTGTTTCTCCCCGGCGGCGGAATCGTTGATTAATATCTCGCTGGGGTTGTAGCGTGCCAGCTCGTTGTAGAGCTTGAACAAAAACTCCCCCCCGGCAAACGACTGGGTAAACATCTCCCCCGTCGTGACATCCACAAACGCCGCGCCCGCACCCTCTTCATCCTTATAGACACAACAGAGGTAGTTGTTCTTCTTCTCATCCAACACATTGGCGTCAAGCACCGTGCCGGGGCTCACCACCCGGATCACGTCACGCCGGACAAGGCCGTTCGCGTCCTCGGGATTTTCCATCTGCTCGCAGATGGCGACCTTATACCCCTTGTTGATCAGTCTCGCTATGTATGCGTCCGCCGAATGGTACGGAACCCCGCACATCGGCGCACGCTCCTCCTGCCCACAGTTCCTGCCGGTCAGGGTGATTTCAAGCTCCTTGGAGGCCAGCAGGGCATCGTCAAAAAACATCTCGTAAAAATCGCCCAGGCGGTAGAACAGGATTGCATCCATATACTGCTGCTTGACCTCCATGTATTGCCGCATCATCGGCGTAAAGTCCGCCATGACACACCTCCCGCACTTCTATTTTTCCATAGCGGAAAACCATTCATCCACGGCTAACCGTCCTCCGGCGACTTTATACAGCCGCCCGTTTTTTAATGACAGCCCGAACAGGAGCTGCAGCTTCCACTGCAGGAACCGCCCTTGTCCTGGGGTACGACATAAAATGCGATGATGCTGTTGATCTTTTTCATCAGCTCGTCAAACGCCTTTTGGGATTCGATATATTCCTTAATGACCGGGTTTTCGCTGATCTTGTTAAACTCAGCCGTCAGCTCGTTGCGGTAATGCTCCAGTTCTTCCTGTGTCGGCTGCTTTGCCTTGATCTGGGCCGCAAACTCATTGGTCCTCTCATTATACGCCGCCAACAACCGGCTTGCCTCGTCGTCGTGCGCCTGCGCGGCCTCGGCCAGCTTCATCCTCTTATATTCCTCGCTGGTTGCCAGCGATTCGCCCAATTCCCTTGCTTTTTCCAATACGTCCATTTCAATCATCCTCCAATATTTTATTTGTGATCCATCTTCTTATCGTTACGCGCCGGTTCTCCTGTCAGCGACCAGGTGTGCGCATCCTGGATTTTCACCGGCACCAGTTTCCCGATACAGTCCACCGTCCCGGGAAAATTAACCACCTTGTTTCCCTCTGTCCGGCCGGTCATAACAGATGGGTCTGTCTTGCTCGGCCCCTCCACCAATACCTCTACCGTACGGCTGACAAAGGAATCGTTGATCTCCTTGGAAACCCGGTTTTGCAGCTCCAACAGCCGGTCAAACCGTTCCTGCTTCACCGCGTGAGGCGTATCGTCCGGCATTTTTTCCGCCGGCGTGCCCCGCCGTTTGGAATACAGGAAGGTAAATAAACCGTCAAACCGCACCTGTTCAACCAAATCAAGCGTCTGGCAAAAATCTTCCTCGGTCTCGCCGGGAAAGCCGACGATCACATCGCTCGAGAGCGCCACGTCCGGCATATAGTTCCTCGCCAGCCGGATCAGGTCAAGATAATGCTCGCGGGTATAGCGGCGGTTCATTGCAGCCAATATCCGGTTGCTCCCCGACTGGAAGGGCAGGTGGAGCTGGTTGCAAACAGCCTGGTTCTCCGCCATCGTCCGGATGAGCTTTTCGCTGATATCCTTGGGATGGGAGGTCATAAAACGGATTCTGTCAATCCCCGCCACCTCAGCCGCCTCGCTGAGCAGGTCGGCAAAATCACAGCCGCCGCTCAGGTCCTTGCCATAGGAGTTGACGTTCTGGCCCAAAAGCATGATTTCGCGGTATCCCGCATCGGCCAGACCCTGGATTTCCTTCAAAATCTCCTCCCTGCCCCGGCTTCGCTCCCGCCCGCGCACATACGGTACGATACAGTAGGAACAGAAGTTGTTGCAGCCATACATCACCGAAACGCCGGACTTTACCGTCCCCTCGCGCTCCATCGGCACCCCCTCGGCAATCCTGCCGGGGTCGTCTGCGGTATCAAACACCCGTTCCTCCTGCATGGCCTGGTATAGAATCTCCGGAAAACGGTAGATGGCATGGGTGCCAAATACCATGTCTACATGGGGATATTTCCGTTTTATGTAACCGGCCGCGTATTCCTGCTGCATCATACAGCCGCACAGCGCGATTTTCAAATCCGGCTTCTGCCGTTTCAAATGTTTCAATGCTCCGACCTGCCCGTACACCTTCAGCTCCGCGTTCTCCCGCACGGCACAGGTATTGAACACGATCATGTCGGCGGACTGCTTGTCCTGTGTAAAGGCGTAGCCCATCTCGCACAGCATCCCGCGCAGGCGTTCGGAGTCGTTTTCATTCTGCTGGCAGCCATAGGTCAGCACGCAGGCCAGCGGTTGTTTTGCGGGATGG